>CAZLBU010000110.1:2673-7573 GCA_964557815.1 uncultured Bifidobacteriaceae bacterium
GTCGAGAGCCTGCCCGAACCGGTGGTTCACGAGATCCCGGTCGTCTACGGTGGGGCCGCTGGCCCGGATCTGCAAGCCGTCGCCGACTTCGCGGGCTGTTCCCCGGCCGAAGTCATCGAGCGCCACGCGGCTGTCACCTACCGTGTGTACACACTGGGCTTCGTTCCGGGATTCGCCTACCTGGGACGGGTGGATGCCAGTATCGCGGCACCGCGCCGCCGCGTGCCGCGCGACGTCGTACCGGCCGGGTCGCTCGGGATTGCCGGTGAGCAGACCGGAGTGTACCCGGCCGCAACGCCCGGCGGCTGGCAGATCATCGGTCGCACGTCCGTCGTCATGTTCGACGCGGCGCGGACGCCGGCGAGCCTGCTGGCGCCTGGCGACCTCGTGCGCTTCGTGCCCCGATGAAGGCCAAAGGGTTTCTTCGCGTCCTGCGGGCGGGCCTGCTGACGACCGTGCAGGACCTGGGCCGCTGGTCCCACCAGCTCGAGGCCGTGCCGGTGGCGGGCGCGATGGACGTCTACTCGCATCGCCTGGCGAATCACCTCGTGGGCAACGCCCCGGAGGCGGCGACGCTCGAGGTCACGCTGATCGGGCCGGAGCTCGAGGTGGAGGCTGACACCGTCATGGCAGTGGCGGGCGCCGACTTCGACCTGATGTGCGGCAAGGTGGCCGTCGCCTCGGGGACCACTTTCGCGGCGCGGCGCGGCGAGGTGCTGCGGTTCGGTCGCCGTCATCTGGGGGCACGCGCGTATCTCGCCGTGGCGGGAGGCGGCATCCTCACCCCGCCGGTCCTCGGCAGCCGTGCCACCCACACCGTCACCCACATGGGCGGTCTCGGCGGCCGCGCGCTGGCTGCGGGCGATGTGGTTCCGGTGGCGCCAGCGGCCACGTGCCCGTCGAACCGGGCGCGGGGGCTCACGCTTCCCACGGGCGGGCGCGCCCGCCTGCGGGTGATGCCCGGGCCCCAGGACGACTGGTTCGGGCCCGACGCCTGGCACGCGCTGACGAGCGTCAGCTTCCGCATCTCGCCCAGGTCGAACCGGATGGGATATCGTCTCGAGGGGCCGCCGCTCGAGCATGCCCGGTCAGGCGAGCCGATTTCCGAGCCGGTGACGATGGGTGCGCTTCAGGTGCCCGCGGCCGGCGAGCCCATCCTGCTGATGGCCGATCGCCAGACGGCGGGCGGCTATCCGAAGATGGGCCACGTCATCACCGCGGACCTCTGCCTGGCCGCGCAGTTGACGCCCGGTGAGTTCATCGAGTTCGACCGCTGCACGTACCGGGAGGCGGTCGCGGCCCTGATTGCGAGAGAGCGGGAGTTGATGGCCCAGATGGCGCATCTTCGGGAAGGCCGGATCGTCCGATGAATGCCGACGCGCCGCTGGTGACGGGCCTGATCGCGCGGTTCGGCGTCGAGCGCGTGCGGGTGAACGCCGCGCTCGCGCCATTCACGACGTTCAAGGTCGGTGGTCCCGCCGACGTCCTGCTCGAAACCAAGACCGGAGAGGAACTGCTGGACGCGGTGCGCCTCGCCCGGGCGCATCGCGCGCCGGTGACGCTGCTTGGTGGCGGCTCGAACGTCCTGGTGGCCGACGCTGGCGTGCGCGGCCTCGTCATCCGCCCCCGTGGCGGCGACATCAGCATGGTGGGCGACCACCTGGTTCGCGCCGACGCGGCCGTCACGATCAATGGCCTGGTCCGATGGACGATCAACCGCGGGCTGGCCGGCCTGGAGGCCTGGGCCGGCACCCCCGGCACTGTCGGCGGCGCCATCTACGGCAACGCGCACTGGAAGCAGTTGAACATCGGCGACCTGGTGGACAGCGTGCGTCTTGCAAAGCCAGACGGCACACTGCTGCAGGTGCCGGCGGATCGCATGGAGTTCGGCTACGACGACAGCCGGCTGAAACGCACAGGCGAGGTCGTCCTCTGGGCCGCCTTTCGCGTGGCTCCGGGCGCGGATCCCGATGCCCTGCGGCGGACAGCCCGCGAATCGCTGGCCTTCCGCAAGCGGACGCAACCGCTCGAGTCGCCGAGCGCCGGCTGCATCTTCATGAACCCGGACCCGGCTCGTGACAAGGTTCCGGCCGGCATTCCGCCGTCGGCGGGGGCGCTGGTGGACCGGGCCGGGCTCAAGGGCGCCGCCGAAGGCGGGGCGCGGGTCTCGACGACCCACGCCAACTTCATCGTCAACACCGGATCGGCGAGCGCCGCGGACATCGCGCGGCTGATCGACCGCTGCACGCAGGCTGTGCGCGACCAGTTCGGCGTGACCCTCCGCGAGGAGATCATCCGCCTGGGGTTCTGACCCCGGTTCCCGGTTCCCGACTATGTCCACCTTACTCATCCAGGGCGGCCGTTCCCTCAACGGGCGCGTCGACGTCGAAGGCAACAAGAACGCGGCGTTGCCGCTGATGGCCGCCTGCCTGCTCACCGAGCAGCCCTGCGTCCTCACGAACGTGCCGCGCATCGCGGACGTCGAGGTGATGGCCCGCCTGCTCCTCGATCTCGGCGCCGAGGTCGAAGGCATCGGCAGCACCACGCTGCGTATCGAGTGCCGGCAGGTGACCACCCACGAGCCGGATCGGGCGCTCGTGGGACGGCTGCGCGGCTCGGTCCTTCTGCTGGGACCGCTCCTGGCGCGGCGGGGCGCGGCGCATGTAGCGCCGCCGGGCGGCGACTTCCCGGCGCGGCGGACCATCCGCACGCACATCGAGGCGCTCACGGCAATGGGGGCGCGCGTCGTGGAGGGCCCTGGACACCGCCTCGAGGTGCCCGGGGGGCTGCAGCCGGCGTCCATCTACCTTGACGAAGCGTCGGTGACCGGCACGGAAACGGCGTTGCTGGCAGCGGCGGCGGCGCCCGGCGTGTCGGAGATTCGTCATGCCGCCTGTGAGCCGCATGTCGTGGAGCTCTGCCGGTTCCTCAAGGGCATGGGCGTGGGCATCACGGGCGAGGGCTCACACACCATCCGCGTCGAAGGCGGCATGCGCCTGTCCGGTGCGGAGAAGCGGCTGGATGGCGACTACATCGAGGCCGGCAGCTGGGCGGTGGTGGGCGCCATCACCGGCGGGGAAGTGGACATCGGCGGCACCCGCCCGGTGGACATGGAAGTCGTCGCCAGCGTGCTGCGCAAGATGCGCGTCGAGTGCCGCCAGGACGGCGACGTCTTCAGCGTGCGCCGAAGCGCGCTGGTGGGCGCCGGCCGCATCACGACCGGCCTCTGGCCAGGCTTTCCGAGCGACCTGGTCAGCCTGGTGACCGTGCTGGCCACGCAGGCCGACGGCGCCACGCTGGTGCACGACTGGCTGTACGAGCTGAGGCTGTTCGCGCTCGAACAGCTGAGCGGCATGGGCGCGGACCTCTTCCTCTGCGACCCGCACCGCATCATCGTGACCGGCCCGCGCAGACTGCGCGGAAAGACGCTGGACAGCCGGGACATCCGCTCCGGCATGGCGCTCATTGCGGCTGCGCTCGCCGCCGATGGGCAAAGCCGCGTGGAGCCGCTCGAGACCGTGGAACGCGGCTACAGCCGCCTCGTCGAGCGCCTGCAGGCGTTGGGGGCGGAGGTCAGCAAGGTGTGAGGCTCAGTGCCCCGGTGGGGGCTTCACCGGCTTTGCCGGCGCCTGCGTGGGCGGTACCGTGGGCGCCAGCACCGGGCCTTCCGGGGTCGCGACCGCATCGCCGGCTGGCGGCTGCGCGCCCGGCGGACGGGCGGGCTGGGGTACCGGCAGCGGCGGCAGGTCCGCTCCGGCAGCGGCGCCATCACGGCCCACGCGGAAGGGCGCAAGGTCCTCCTCGGTCAGATCCAGCACGCGAACGATGCGCGGCGTGAGCGTGAGGATGATGTCGGTCTCCTGCGTCTGCTTCCGGTTGTAGGCGAACATCCGCCCAATCACTGGAATGTCGCTCAGCCCGGGGACGCCGGCCAGGGTGCGCCGCTCCTCGTCGCGGATGAGGCCCGCCAGCATGTTCGTTTCGCCGTCCTTGAGCCGGATGACGGTGTTGATCGATCGGTTGCCGAACGTCGGGAGGCCGCCGAAACCGCTCCCGGAAATGCTGCTCAGCTCGATCCTCACCGCCAGCGACACCGCGTCGTCGTGGTGCGTGCGGGGCGTGATGTCGATGTTGACGCCGATGTTCTCGTAGTTGAACGACGTGATGGGCTGCGTCTGCACGCCGCCGGTGGCGATGGGCGCGAACGTCGTGACCGGCACCGGCACCCGCTCGCCGAAGCGGGCCTGCGCGGCGACGCCCTCGGTGGTGCGCAGCTGCGGGTTCGCCAGGACGCGCGTGGCGCTGTCGGTCTTGAGCAGCCGGTAGTAGAGCGCCGGCAGGTTCGTCAGGAAGACGTCGGACTGGGTGAGGGTCGTGAGATCCCGCAGGGTGAGACCCTCGCGGTTGACGTCGGCCTGGCCGTTGATCCCGGTGGGCGAGGCTGCTGGCGATGCGAGCTGGAGCCCGAACTCGTTGAGGTGCGTCCGGTCCACCTCCAGCAGCTCCACATCGATGACGACCTCGGGACGTGCCTTGTCCAGGGCCGTGATGATGCGGCCGGCGGCGGCGATCCGTTGCGGCGTGTCCTTGATGGTGATCGCGTTGGTCGCCGTCATCGCGGCCAGGCGCCGCGCGTCGACCACGATGCGCAGCACGTCGATGGTCTCCTTCAGGTCGGCGTTGCTGAGGTAGAACGTGCGGACGACCTCTTCCTCGTACTCGCGGCGCTTGGCCTGCGTGTCGGGGATGATGGTGACCGTGCCAGGCGTGGTCACCTTCCAGAATGTGCGCGTTGCCATCGTGACCGAGTTGAGCGCCTGATCGAGCGGCGCCTTCCGGAGGTCCACCGAGACCGGCTGGTCCCTGTAGGTCGGGTCGAAGACGACGCTGATGTCCGCGA
>CAZLBU010000110.1:7583-8989 GCA_964557815.1 uncultured Bifidobacteriaceae bacterium
GAACTTCCCGATGGACGCGAAGACATCGCGCGCGTTGGCCTCGCGGAACACCAGCGAGTCTGGAAGCGAGACGCCCGTGGGCAGCTCCGCACCGGGCAGCGGAGCGACGAGGCTCTGATCGATGAGCGCTTCGAGACGGGTCTTGCCGTCCTCGCGCACCTGGATCTGTGTGCGCAGCTGGGTGCGCGTGTCCCGGAGAGCCGCCTGGATCTCGCCGTTGGCAGGGCTCATCTCCGATGCGATCTGGTACTCGATGAGCGCCTCTTCGAGCTTCCCGGTTGCCGCCAGGCGGCGTCCGCGCGCGAAGTGGTCCTGCGCCGCCCGGATGCGCGCCCGCTCCAGGCCGAAGCGTGCGTCCTTGTTGTCGGGATCCAGCCGGAGGAGGCGGGTGTACTCCGCCACGGCGCTGTCGTAGTCCTGGCGCGTCTCCGCATGGCGCGCGTTGGTGAGGGCGCGGGATGTGGCGCAGCCGGACAGGGCCAGCGCAACGGCCAGGACGGCCGCACAGCGGACGACGATGCGGTCAGCGTGAGCGAGCGCCATTGGTGACGACATCGACGCCACGGGGAATGCGGAACTGGAACGTATTATCGGCCAACCGCTGGTTTTCCTTGAGGTTCGACAGGCTGAAGGCCGACTTGCCGCCCTGGCGATCCGCGGCCACGAGATAGCGGATCTGCAGCGTCGTGGCATCCACGCCGATACCGAACCACTCGTAGTCCGGATCGGGCTTCCGGGGCACGAGCTTCAGCGTCCGCAGACCCTGTGCGGCACCGTGCAAATCCGCGAACTCGGCGGTGAAATCCCGGGCGATGTCGGCCCGGCCGGCGAGGAACAGCGCCGGCGTCGTCGCATCGTCCGGGCCCGGCGCCGGGCTGACGATGACCTGCTTGTCCGAGACGAGGTAGGTGTACACGCGGGAGCCGTCCGAGACGAACTCCTTCCGCTCGGGCTTGGTGTAGACGAAGCGGAAGAGCCCGGGCTGCTTGACGGCGAGGGTCCCACTCTCCGTGGTCTTGGTGCGCAGGACACCCCCCTCGTAGGTCTGAACGAAGGTGCCCTCGAAGTTGCGGATGGTCTTGTAGCGGGCCTGGACGCGCTCAGCCAGGGCGGCGGCGTCGTTGGATTGCCCCAGGCCCGGGAGCGTCAGCGCCAGCACGGCCGTCGCGACGAGCATTGACCGCATGAACTCCATCTTAGTGTGAAACGTTCGGGCCACGTGTGTCACATATATGACGTGCGAAAGGGGCCATCGGGCCTTTGTGACGCGCACCGAAAGGGGGACCTCCAATGCCACGTTCGTGCAAGACGGCTCTCGCCCTCGCCTTCGTCCTTGCGCCCTTCAGCGCCACCGGCGCCGCGGCCCAGCCACTTGGAACCTATCGATGGCAGCTCCAGCCCCACTG
>CAZLBU010000111.1:0-8988 GCA_964557815.1 uncultured Bifidobacteriaceae bacterium
CGCATCATCGCGGGCGGCGAGGACGAAGATTTCGCCGATGAAGAGGCGCGCGATGAGATCGAAGGCCTGCTGGGCACCGTTGACGATCACGACACGATCGGCCGTGGCATTCACGCCCCGGGCGCGCCTGACGTAGTCCGCCACGGCTTCCCGAAGCGGCCCGAAGCCGAGCGACCGCCCGTACCCGAGCGTGCGGACCGACACGGAACGGGCCCGGCGAGCCATGAGTCGCGCCCAGAGCGATTGCGGGAAGTCCTGGACGGCCGGGAGCCCGTACCTGAAATCGCAGGTGAGTCCGGATCGGATCCGCGCCCCCGGGGCCGGCAGGGGCGCGATGGCGTTGACGCGCTCGGCGTGGGCCGACAGCGCCGTGCGAGCCCGGCCCCGCAGCGCGATGGCCGGCGCGCGCGACCGGCGAGCCGGGACCGCATCCGGCAGCCCGCGTGACACGAAGGTGCCCGATCCTGCGCGCCCTTCCACGTACCCCTCCGCCAGCAGGTGCTCGAAGGCGCGCACGACGACGTTACGCGACAGGTCGAGGTCCGCCGACAGGGCACGCGTGGATGGGAGTCGGGCGCCAGGCGCAAGGCGGCCATCCAGAATGGCGCGCCGAAGGCCGCGATACAGCCGCTCGGTCAAGGGACCGTCGCCGTCGAGCGTCACGAGCGTGTGCGACCCTGCCGGTCGCCGGGAAAGTGGCTCCACGCGCAGCAGAGAAAGTGGTCCCTCGCGCCGGCTATTGTGACGCCTAGGCTTGGCCTGGGGCAATTGTGCTCCTGGAGGATTTGCCATGACCAACCCCTCACTCTGCCGGACCCTCATGGCCGCGGCGACCCTCGCGGCCCTCGCCACGCCAGCCCTTGCCGATGGGCAGGCGGTGCCCTCCACCTGCAAGCCCGTCCACGCCGACATGGTCGAGATGCGGACCACGACCGGCTGCAAGCCCTCCGACACGTTCTGCTTCCTCGGCGAGGTGGACGGCAATCACGGGCTTCGCGGCACGACCTACTTCAAGGGCGACAGCCGCGGCGAACCGCCGGCCCCGTCACCCAACTTCGTGCCCTACAGCGGCGTGTTCGAGTACCGGACCGCACGTGGTGTCCTGGTGATGCGCGAGACAGGAATCACCAACCAGTCCACGGGGCTGCCTGAGAGTGGGGCCGTGACGGCCTACCAGCGGATCGTCGAGGGCACCGGCGAGTTCGCCAGCGCGTCCGGCTACTTCTTCGTCAGCGGCTTCAACCGCGGCGGCGTCGTCATCACGAAGGTGACCGGGGAGATCTGCACGCCGTAGGCGACTGAAGTGAGAAGTCAAGAGTGAGAAGTGAGACGTCGGAAGCGCGGAGCTGCCTGCTCTGGCCCCGGCTTCGCACGCGCGCCGTGCCAGGTCGCTGGCGGTGTTCCAGCCCGTGACCTGCCGGAATGGCGTCAGGATGATCCCGATGTCGCGTGCGGCTTGCGAGATCGGCATATCCGCCTCCGGCCACGTTCTTGCAGCCAACGGCTGCAGGAGTGACGATGTCCGCGCCCTGGGTCCAGCTGGGCCTGAAGACTGTCGCCATCGTGATCGCCCTGGGCATGGTCGCGCTCGGGGTAGCAGGCCTGCGGTGGAAGTCCGCGACCGACGCCATGCGGAGCCGCCTGAGGGCCGGTGCACGTCCCCTCCCCGCGGCCACGTATAGCGAGCGGGAACTCGACGGGGTCCCGTCGCCGGTCGCGCGCTACTTCAGGGCGGCCTTGAAGGACGGCCAGCCCATCATCACCAGCGCTCGCGTCACCTGGGCCGGTGAGTTCAACATGGGCCGGCCCGGGGCCGACAAGTGGGCGGGTTTCACGGCCGTCCAGGATTTCGTGCCCATGGCGCCGGGCATGGTGTGGGATGCGCGCATCCGCATGGCCCCTGGCCTGGACGTTCACGTTCGCGACGGCTTCGTGGGGGGTGAGGGTTCGATGCACGGCGCCGTGCTCGGATTGGTGACCGTTATGGACAAGGCCGGCACCCCCGACATGGCCGCGGCGTCGCTGCAGCGCTACCTTGGCGAGGCCGTCTGGTTGCCGACAGCACTGCTCCCCAGCCAGGGCGTGACGTGGACGGCCATCGACGAATCACGCGCGCGTGCGTCCATCACCGGTGGCGGCACGGTCGCGTCCGTCGAATTCCGTTTTGGTACCGATGGCCTCGTCGAATCGGTCTTCGTGCCCGATCGCCTCTATGACGACGGGAAGAACCCGCCGGCGGCGCATCCGTGGCAGGCCCGCAACCTGCGGTATGTCGCTATGCACGGCGTGATGGTGCCCGCCGACTCCGTTGTCGAGTGGCTTCTTCCTCAGGGTGTGTACGCTTACTGGCGCGGGCGCCCCGCCTCCATCGAGTACGACTATGCGCACTGAGAGGGTGAGGAATACCAGCGCGCGGATTCTCGCGGGCGTGGCGGCTGTCGGCGCGGCCGCTGGCCTGGGCTTTCTCGCGAGGACCTGGTACCGCTACGGCCGCGTCAGCGATCGGTTCGCGGACCCGCTGCTCGATCGCTTCATGCCGGTGTGCGAGGTCGCCGAGCGGCACGAGATCCGCGTGGCGGCGCCGGCGGAGGTGACGTATGCCGCGGCGATGAACCTGGACCTCCGGCGCTCTCGCGTGGTCCAGGCCATCTTCAGGGCGCGCGAAGTGTTGCTTCGCGCGCAGCCTTCGAGCGTGGAGGTACGGGCGCGCAGCTTCATCGAGGAGATGCGCGGAATCGGGTGGGGCGTGCTGGCCGAGGTGCCGGGCCGGGCCATCGTCATGGGCGCATACACGCAGCCATGGCACGCCGACGTGACGTTTCACAGCCTGCCGCCGGCCGAGTTCGCCGCGTTCGACGAGCCGGGCTACGTGAAGATCGTCTGGACGCTCGCGGCCGAGCCACGCGGCTCAGCGGCGTCGGTCTTCCGAACCGATACGCGCGTGGCCACCACGGACGCCGCGGCGCGGCGGCGGTTCCGGCCCTATTGGACGATCTTCGCCGCGGGCATCCTGCTCATCCGGCATCGCGCCCTGGCCCTGGTCAGGTCGGAGGCGGAGCGGCGCCACGCCGCCGGTGCACGGGGCCTCAGCTCTTCAACTCCTTGAACATCGCGAGCAGCATTCGCGCCGCCACCGGCGCATCCACCGCGTGCGGCACGTTGGCCGGCATGCGGACCACGGTGCCCGGCGTGGCCTTCACCGGCGCGCCGCCGATGGTCAGCGTCAGCTCGCCCTCGAGGACGAGCACCAGCGCGTCGTAGGGCGTGGCGTGCTCGCTCAGGCCCTGCCCCTGGTCGAACGCGAAGAGCGTGAGGTTGCCGCCGCTCGTCTTCGCGAGGATGCGGCTGGCAATGCCCTGCTCGGTGGGCGTGATCAGGCTGGCGAGCGTCAGGGCCTCAGCGGCCGGGATGCTGGACACGAAAACCTCCTTCGTAGATGACCGGCGCGCCGCTTCTGACGGCGCCCGGCCGGGGCAGGTTGTGCTCGATGAGCGGCACGTGGGGATCCGGCGCGAATCCGGCGGCGGCCATCTCGCCGACGAGTTCCGCTTCGGTGACGAAACACTGCGGGCCGCCGGAGAAATCGGTGAAGACGAAGTGCTCGCCATCGACCGGCCGGGCCTCCGGCAGCAGGGTATGCCGGGAGAACGTGAAGACGAAGCACAACGCGCCGGGCCTTGCCACCCGTGCGGCCTCGCGGATTGCCGCGCGGAAGACCTCGGATGACGGGGCGAGGTTCCAGATGCCGTGCGCCACGATCAGGTCGGCCGAGTGGCTTCGCAGGGGAAGCGCATCCATCGGCGCCAGGACGACGTCCAGCGCGAGCCTGTCGCGCGCGGCGCGCTCGGCGGCCGCGGCGGCCATGGGCCAGGAGAGGTCGAGGCCGATCACCTCCCAGCCCAGCCGTGCCAGCGGGACGGCGTTGCGTCCAGCCCCGCAGCCGATGTCAATGGCCAGTCCGCGCTTCAGGCGCTCCAGCTCATCGGCCGCCACGCGCATCAGGCGATCGTTGGGGGGCGACTTGCTGAACCCGGCGACCGTCTGGGGCTGGCTCCAGGACGATCCGGCAAGAGGATCCATCGCGCCATCGTGCCATGGCCTCCCGTGAGGCGCCTATGATGGCCGTCAGCCCGGCGGGCAGGCCGCCGACTTTCCGGCATTGGGAAGCGGATGGGTCAGATCCGCAGTTTCTGACAGGATTTTACAGGGACTGTCCCCGGACCGTCCCCGACTCGTTCGCGGTTGGGCCGGCGGGATTCTTGCACGTGCCTGCGGCAAGGACAGCCATGGACGTCATCCCCCAACCACCAAACCCCTGGGACATCGATCCCGATGACTTCCCCCGAGACGGGAGCGGGGCCGACCGGCTTCGCTTCCTCGTCCGCTACGCGCTGCTGGCGCCCTCCACACGGAACACGCAGCCGTGGCGGTTCCGCGTGACTGCCGACTGCGTGGAACTCCACCTCGATCTGTCTCGATGGCAGCGGACTGCCGATGCCGACCAGCGCGAGATGTTCATCAGCCTCGGATGCGCGCTCGAGAACCTCCTGATCGCGGCCACGCACTTTGGCTACCGCACCGCCGCCGACTACCTGTCCGGCGTGGATGACCAGACGCCGGCGGTACGGGTCCGGTTCGAGAGCGGCGGGGTGGTGGCAGCCGGTCCCGACCCCCGCTTCGACGCGATCACGCGGCGCCGGACCAACCACGGCGTTTATGACGGCCAACCGGTGTCGCGCGACGAGCTCGACCTGCTCTGCGAGAGCTGCACCGAGCCGGGGCTCAGGCTGCACTGGATCACCGACGAGGCCGGGCGGGCCACGGTGGACGCCCTGGTGATGCGCGCCGACGCCGTGCTGCTGTCGGACGCCGAGTACCGGCGCGAGCTGGGCGAGGTCATCGGCTCCGGCGCGTTCGGCGCGCCCTGGCTGATTGCCACGCTGGGGCGCTTTGCCGTGTCTCACCTGATGCCGGCCTCGAGCTTCTCGAAGGCGGACCACAAGGCGCTGATGAGCTCGCCCGCCATCGGTATCATCTGCGCGCCGGCGAGCACGCGGCAGGCCCAGGTGCGCGTAGGCCAGGTGCTGGAACGGCTCTACCTGTCGGCCACGCTCCGCGGCCTTGCGCTGCAGCCCGTGAGCCAGATCCTCGAGGTGGTCGAGACGCGAGACGAGGTGGGCGCGCTGGTCGGCCATGCGGGCGTGCCGATTCAGCCCTTCCGCCTCGGTCATGCCTCCTCATCGCGCACGCACACGCCGCGCCGCCCGCTGGACGAGGTCCTGTTGTGAACTCCGAGTCTCCGTCCCCGTCCCCGGAGTCCCGGCCCGCCTCCGTGAAGGAGAGTGGCGTCATCGTGCGGAGCGCGCCGCTGCGCGGCGCGAGCGTGGCCCTGCGCGTGCTGGCCCTCTGTGCCGCGGTCGCCACGCTTCATTTCGCGGCGCCGCTCCTGCTGCCCGTGGTCCTGGCCGTCCTGCTGTTCTACGCGCTGAACCCGATCGTCAACCTGTTCGCGCGCTGGTGGGTTCCCCGCGCGCTGGCGTCGGTGCTGGTCGTGGCCGCGCTGGTCACCGGTATCGGCGCGGGGGCGGTCGCGCTCTGGCCGCAGGTGGATGCCGTGGTCGCCAAGATCCCCGACGGCGCCGACAAGCTGCGGACGACGTTCAGGCGCGCGCGCGGCGGCGCGCCGGACTCGGCGCTCGAGCGCGTCCAGGCGGCGGCGAAGGCCATCGATTCGGCCGCCGCGGAGGCCAAGGGGCCCACCGAGCGCCGCCCGGGGGTGACGCGCGTCGAGATCGAGCAGCCCATCCGCGTCTCCGACTGGCTGGTCACCGGCGGCATCGGCGCCATCGGCCTGGTGGGGCAGCTGGTGACCATCCTCTTCCTCACCATCTTCCTCTTGAACGAAGACGACTCGTTCAAGCGGAAGTTCGTGCGGCAGATGGAGTCGCGCGGCTCGAAGCGAGTGACGGTCTCCATCCTCAACGACATCGCACGCCGCATCCAGAGCTTCCTCTGGGTGCAATTGATCACGTCATCGCTGGTCGCGGTCGTGACCGGGCTGGTGCTCTGGTGGCTCGAGGTCGAGCAGCCCGCCGCGTGGGGGCTGTTCGCCGGGCTGATGAACCTGGTGCCCTACTTCGGCGCGCTGGTCGTCGCCGGCGTGCTGGCCGCCGTGGGCTTCGTCCAGTTCGGGACGCTGGAAGGGGGCGCCATGGTGGCCGGGGCATCGCTGGCCATCACCACCATCGAGGGCATGTTCATCACGCCGCACTTCATCAGCCGGGCGGCCTCGCTGAACCACGTCGCCATCTTCCTGGCCATTGCGTTCTGGAGCTGGGCGTGGGGCGCACCGGGCATGCTGCTCGCCGTGCCGCTGCTGATGGCCATCAAGGCCGTGTGCGATCACGTCGAGGGCCTGAAGGGGTTCGGCGAGTTCCTTGGCGAGTGACGGCGTCATCCGGCGCCCGATCACGTATGATCGAAGGCTTTGGAGCGATCACGTGGCCAACATCCTTCAGAGCCTTCCCGCCGGCGAGAAAGTCGGCCTCGCCTTCTCCGGCGGCCTCGACACCAGCGCGGCCCTGCACTGGATGCGCGCGAAGGGCGCCATTCCCTACGCGTACACGGCGAATCTCGGGCAGCCCGACGAGAAGGACTACGACGACATCCCGAAGAAGGCGATGGCCTACGGCGCCGAGAAGGCCCGGCTCGTCGACTGCCGCCCGCAGCTGGTGGCCGAGGGCCTCGCGGCCATCCAGTGCAGCGCGTTCCACGTTTCCACGGCGGGCACGACCTACTTCAACACCACGCCGCTCGGCCGCGCCGTCACCGGGACGATGCTCGTCGTCGCCATGCGTGAAGACGACGTGAACATCTGGGGCGATGGCAGCACCTTCAAGGGCAACGACATCGAGCGGTTCTACCGCTACGGCCTGCTGGCGAACCCCAACCTCCGCATCTACAAGCCGTGGCTGGACCAGGCCTTCATCGACGAGCTGGGCGGGCGCAAGGAGATGTCGGAGTACATGATCGCCCACGGCTTCGAGTACAAGATGAGCGTCGAGAAGGCGTACTCGACCGACTCGAACATCCTGGGTGCCACGCACGAGGCCAAGGACCTCGAGTTCCTCAACAAGGGCATCGCCATCGTCCAGCCCATCATGGGCGTGGCGTTCTGGCGCGAGGACGTGCCCGTCAGGCCCGAGACGGTGACGGTGCGCTACGAGGAGGGCCACCCCGTCGCGCTGAACGGCCACACCTTCGCCGACGCCTTGTCGATGTTCACCGAGGCCAACGCCATCGGCGGCCGCCACGGCCTCGGGATGTGCGACCAGATCGAGAACCGCATCATCGAGGCGAAGAGCCGCGGCATCTACGAGGCGCCCGGCATGGCGCTGCTGCACATCGCCTACGAGCGGCTGGTCACGGGCATCCACAACGAGGACACGATCGAGCAGTACCGCGCCAACGGGCGCCGCCTCGGGAAGCTCCTGTACCAGGGTCGTTGGTTCGACCCGCAGTCGATGATGCTGCGCGAGACCGCCCAGCGCTGGGTCGCGCGTGCCATCACGGGCGAGGTGACGCTGGAGCTGCGCCGCGGCAACGACTATTCGATCCTCGACACCACGAGCCCGAACCTCACCTACAAGCCCGAGCGGCTGACGATGGAGAAAGGCGAGGCGTTCTTCACGCCGCAGGACCGCATCGGGCAGCTGACGATGAGGAACCTGGATATCATCGACACGCGGGACAAGCTGCGGATCTACACGGAGACGGGCCTGATCGGATCGGGCACGGCCGGTGTTCCGTTGCTCGAGGGCGACAAGGAATAGCGCGGTGCGTCTGGCGCCGACGAGGCGACTGGAACGGAGCGCCGGGGCTTCAGTCCCGGCGTCGCGAAGAGATGACAGACCTGGGCCGGATGCTGATGTTCGCTGGCGCCGCGCTGCTGGTGGTGGGCGCGCTCCTCTCCTTCGGGGGGAGGATCCCCTGGCTCGGGCGCCTGCCCGGCGACATCGTCATCGAGCGCGAGAACGTCCGGTTCTACTTCCCGATCGTCACGTCGATCCTCATCAGCCTCGTCCTCTCGCTCATCGCGGCGCTGCTCCGAAGATAGCGGGCAGGAGGAAAGGCAAAAGGCAGAAGGCAAAAGGCAAAAGGCAAAAGGCACAATACCTTCTGCCTTCTGCCTTGCCTTCCGTGTTCCCGCTAGGTGATCGAGGCCCAGCGGTTCCGGTCCGCCCAGATGGCGAACATCACGCTGGCGCCCTGGAGGTTCGCGAACAGCGTCCGGCCGTCGGGGCTGAAGCAGGCGCCGGCCCACTCGCTGCCGGTCTGGCCCGGGTACATGTTCTCGGCCAGGCGGTAGATCTGGTTGCCGCTCCGGCGCAGCAGGTGCAGGTACTCGGCGCCGCTGCCGTCTTCGCAGATGATCATGTTGTTGCCGCTCGGCGACACGCACATGTTGTCCGGTGCCGCCATCGCGGCGGCATCGGTCGACTCGAACAGAAGCTCGAGCTCCTGCACGTCGTTGTTCTTCAGGTGCAGCTCGAAGATCTGGCCGAGGCCGGCGTTCCCGCCATTCGAGCACGCGAAGAACACGCTGTTGCGCGAGTACCAGGCCCCCTCACCGCGCGAGAAGGTGGCGCCGCCTTTCGCGAGGCCCTGTCGGTAGGTGTAGAGCGCGTCGGCCCGGTAGGCGGCCTCGTTGCTCGCGTCGTCGATGTCCGCCCAGGCGACGGGCAGCTTCACCTTCGGCTGCTGGTCGCGGCGCGTGTCGTAGCCCGGCTGGCCCTCGATCGCCAGCATCTGCACGCGGCCGGGCCGGGTGAGGTCGCCGGGCACGTCGGGCACGAAGCGGAAGGTGCCGCACGGGCCGCGATCCGAAGTGATGTAGACGATGCCGGTCTTCGGGTCCACGACGGCGGCTTCGGGGTAGTGGAGGCCGAGGTTCACGAGCGGGGCCGGAGCGTCAAGCCTCAAGTCTCT
>CAZLBU010000112.1:0-3711 GCA_964557815.1 uncultured Bifidobacteriaceae bacterium
TTGGGATCGCTGCTGCTCAGCCGCCCCGTGGCGGCCACGGCCTGGTTGAACTGCGTGTGCACGCGCCCCGTCGCGGGGTTCACGAGCGCGGGCAGCGCGTCGATGTAGGTGCCCTTCAGCTTCGCCAGGCCGCGCCAGTCGAGGATCATGCGTGGCAGGTCGTGCGATTGCGCAAGCTCCTCCAGCACCTCGACGGCGGTTGACGCCGTCCGTGCGGTACCGGTCCGTTTCAGCACCGGCAGCTTCAGCTTGTCGAACAGCACCTCGGCCAGCTGTTTCGGCGAGGCGATGTTGAACGTCTCGCCCGCCTGGCGGTGGATCTCGGCCTCCAGCCCGGCCAGCTCGCGATCGACGCGCGTGGCCTGTGCGGCCAGCACCTCGACATCCACGCGAACGCCGGTGCGCTCGAGTGCCGCGAGAATCGGCACGAGCGGCAGCTCCAGCTCGTGGTAGACCGAGGCCAGCGACTCGCGCTCGAGGGCGGGAGCGAACACGTCGGCCAGCTGCAGCGCGAGGTCGGCGCGCTCGCCCGCGTAGTCCAGCACGGCATCGGCTGGCAGCTCCGCAAACCTCAACGCCTTCGCGCCCTTGCCGCGGATTGCCTCCTCGTCCACGGCCTTGTAGCCCACCTGCTCGAGCGCCAGGGGCTCGATGGCCTGGCTCGATCGGTTGGCGTCCAGGAGGTACGCCGCGAGCATCGTGTCGAGGTCAAGGCCCTCGAGCCGCACGCCGTGGCGCCCCAGGACGATGAGGTCGGCCTTGATGTCGTGGCCGATCTTCCGGATGGCGGCGTCGGCAAGAACTGGTGCAAGCGCGGCCAGTGCCCTGTCGCGGTCCAGGGAGCCATCTCCCATGAAGCCCCGGTGCCCGACCGGGACGTAGCAGGCCTGGCGTGGGGCGGTGGACAGGGCGATGCCCGCCACGGTAGCCCGCACCGGCGCCGTGCCATCCGTGACGAGCCGCAGTGCGAGGCGCGGCGCGCGCGCCAGGTCGGCAACGAGCGCGTCGAGCTCGTCGAACGAGGCGACCAGCCGGTAGTCCTTCGCGATCGATTCCGCCGTTGGCGCGAACTCGGTGACCAGGGTGCGGAAACCCAGCGACGAGAAGAGCGCGTAGCACCGCTCGCGCGAGGCGCCGAGGTACCGGAAACGCTCGGGGTCGAAGGGCACGTCCACGTCGGTGTGGATCGTGACCAGCTCGCGGCTCTGCCGCGCCTGATCCGCGTGGGTGGTGAGCGCCTCACGGTACTTCTTCTGCGGCACCTCGCCGGCGCGCGCCAGCAGGGCATCGAGTGACCCGTAGGTCGAGATGAGATCCCGGGCGCCCTTCTCGCCGATGCCGGGCACCCCCTTCACGTTGTCCGATGTGTCACCCATCAGGGCGAGGACGTCCACGACCTGGCCGGGCCGCACGCCGAACTTCTCGGCCACGCCCGCCTCGTCGTACCATGCGCCCTCGTCCCGGGGGTTGTAGACCCTGATACCGTCGCCCACCAGCTGAAAGAAGTCCTTGTCGCCCGTGACGATGGCGGCCTCGAAGCCGGCGGCGGCCGCCTTCCGCGCCAGCGTGCCGATCACATCGTCGGCCTCGAACCCCTCCGAGGTGAAGATGGGGACCCCCATGGCCTCGCACGCTTCGTGAATCCAGGGGACCTGTTCCTTGAGATCCTCGGGCATGGCCGTGCGCGTCGCCTTGTAGTCCGCCGCGAGCTTCTCGCGGAAGGTCGCGGTCGGCAGATCGAACGATGCGGCGATGTACTCGGGCTGGTGGTCGGCAATCAGCTTCCGCAGCATGGTCACGAAGCCGTAGACGGCGTTGGTGGACCGGCCATCCGGCCCTGTCAGGCCGCGGATGGCGTGATAGGCCCGGTACATCTGGTTGCTGCCGTCGATGAGGAACAGGGTGGGACGCGCCATGGAAGCGCACCCAAGGTATCACCTGGACCCGGAGGCCGGAAGCAGGGCGCGGGTGCCGGCAGGGTATGATCGGGGATCGTGATCGCTCGTTGGAGGCGCCTCGTCCCGCCCGCGGCGCGCCGTGCGTCGGCGGCCGGGATCGCCCTGCTGCTGGCGGCTGCGTGCGGCGTCAACCCGCTGTCCCGGAAGTACGAGTACGAGGAAGAGGTCTACGTCGATCTCGACGGCTCGGCGACGGTGTACGTGAACGCCTCGGTCCCCGCGCTGGTGACGCTTCGCGGCGTGGACCTCCCCGTGGATCCGGCTGCGCGGCTGGATCGCCAGGACGTCCGAGCGTTCTTCGAGTCGCCGGTCACCAGCGTGGCCAACGTCACCACCTCGCGCCGCGACGGCCGCCGGTACGTGCACGTCCGGATCGAGGTGGACGACATCCGCCGGATGGGCGAGGCGCCCGCGTTCGCCTGGTCGTCCTACCGGCTGACCGCAGGTGACGCGTCCGTCGAGTACCGTCAGGCGGTCGGGCCCGCCGCGGGCCGCGGCGTCACCGACGTCGGATGGCAGGGGACCGAGCTCGTGGCGTTCCGCCTGCACCTGCCGAGCCGCGTCATGTTCCACAACTCGCCGACCCGCGAGATCCGCCGCGGCAACATCATCGTCTGGGAGCAGTTGCTGGCCGAGCGCCAGAAGGGCGTGCCGATCGAGATCGATGTCCGGATGGACAGCGAGTCGATCCTCGCGAGTACCCTGCTGTTGTTCGGCACCATGATCGTCCTGGTGGCGGTCACGTTCGTGATCTTCATCTGGTTCATCAAGCGGCGGGGCGAGCCCGCGACCCCCGCCTAGCACGAGGTCAGACATGGCCATTTCGACGTTTGGCGCCAAGCCCACCGTCCTGCGGTGCTCGCGGTGCGGGCGTTTCGTGGACTGGGAGGAGGCACGGCTGCAGATCATCTGCGGGTGCAAGCCGCACCTGGAGCTCCCGCCCGTCCTGGTGCGCGAGGCGACCGACGCGGACCGGCCCGCGGTGCTCTCCCTCTTCCAGCGGGACTTCGGCCGCACGAGGCTGATCACGTTCGGTGAGGAGCTGCACCTCGAGGCGCTGCCGACGGTCGTGGCGGAGCTGGAAGGCGAGATTGCGGGGGCGCTCAGCTACATGGCGCGGAACGGGACCCTGCACATCGTCGCGCTGGCGACCGATCCTTTGTGGCAGCGCTCCGGCGTGGGCGGCCACCTCGTGGCGGAGGCTGAGCTCATCGCCCGCGGCAATCGCTTCGGCCGTGTGCTGGTCGCCACGACCAACGACAACCTGCCGTCGCTGTATTTCTATCAGCGCAAGGGTTACCGAATCACCGGGGTGATGCCGGGAGCCATGGCCGGCGGGGGTGGGGATGGCCCGTCCACGGGCTTCGGCGGCATCCCCATCCGGGACGAAATTCACCTGGCCAAGCAGCTCGGCTAGCTGGTCGCCAGCAGTTCCCGTACCTCGGCGTCCGTGCGAAGGAGGCTCGTCACCTCGAGCGCGCCGAACCCCGTGGCGAGCGACCGCGCCAGCATGCGCTCCACGTTGTTGTTCACGACGCCCTCGAGCGTCACGCGCCCGCGGTTCACGATGATGTGGATGGGCGGGTTCGCCATCGACGCGTAGTGCCAGAACGAGGAGTTGCTGTAGATGGCCCGCGCGATGCGGAACCGCAACTCGTCGTCGAACTGCGAGACGGGCAGCACGCCGATGCCGTTCTCGACTGCGGTGACGCCGTCCACGCGCCGTACCCGCCGCTCGATGTCGTCGCGTTTA
>CAZLBU010000112.1:3721-8730 GCA_964557815.1 uncultured Bifidobacteriaceae bacterium
ACCACGCGCCCGCCCTCCACCGACGCCGACACGCTGTCGAAGACCGTCAGCTGCGTGTAGCGCTCCACCTGGTCGGAGATGTGCTGGAACAGCTGCCGGTCCTGGGGGCCCATCTGCGCCGAGGCACTCGGCGGGACGGCGAGCAGGGCAAGGGCGAGGACGATTGCGGAAGCCAATCTGGGGGCCATGGTTCGGTGTTCCTCCTGCCCGGAAGCACTGCGAGGACCATGCCAGCGCCAGCCGATACGCAACCCGCGGATCCCCGCCGATGGGTGTTGCCGATGGACCGGGCCGGCCCCGGGGTGTGCTCCCGGGAGGCCGTTGCCCGTCCTCTCAAGGCACCGTGATCGTGGCACCGCGTGTCAGGGCGTTGCCACGTATCCCCGCCGCGCACGTACGCGGAGCGATGGGTCGCGAACCTCCACGCGGATGGTGTGCCAGCGCCCGTCCTTGTGGCCGGGACTGGGGTACCCGATGTAGTACTGCTTGCTCAGCTCGTCCGCGATGTTGGCCGTCGCCGGATCCAGGTCGCGCGCGTCGCGCACGATCTCCGTGCGGCCACCGCTGTCGTCCGTGATCTCGCGGAGCGCGGCCACGTTCACGCGATCGGCCGATCCGGACGAGTACACGCCGCCGCCGCTCCCCGGAAACGGCGGCATCGGGTATCCGCCGCCGCCGCGTCCACCGCCACCCGGGAACGGGAAGGGAATCGGCAGGCGCGGCCCGCCCCCGACCGGCGGTCGCGGCCGCGACACGATCGTCGGCTGCCCCTGGCCGTCGATGCCGACCGCGTAGACGAGCACCTCGGTTTCGCGCACGAGCTGTCGTACTTCCCCGGGGCCCACCCGGCTGCTGGTGTCGTTGCCGTCAGAGATGATGACGACCGCCTTCTTGCGGTTGCGCCCGCCATGCGCCATCGGCACGGCCTCCGCGACGGCGTCGTACATCGCCGTGCCGCCGTTCGGGTTGACCCGGCCCAGGCTCCAGCTCACCGCGCGGCGATCGGTGGTCCAGTCCTGCACCAGGTCCGCGCCGCCGCTGAACCGGTAGAGGAAGAAGTCGTCGTCGGGATCCGTGAGCTGCTCCAGGAAGCGATCGATCGCGTCACGTGCGGCGGCCCATTTCTCGCCCTGCATGCTGCCGCTCGTGTCCAGGACGATCCCGAGGCTCACCGGCGACCGCTCGGCGGAGAAATGCGTGATCTCCATCGGCTGGTTGTCCTCGTAGACGACGAAATCGTCCTTCGTCAGGCCCGAGAGGAAACGCCCGCTCCGGTCGGTGACCGTGGCCGTGACGTTGATGAGCTCGACACCGCTCCGGAAGCGGAAACCGTCCTGCCCCGCCACCGGCGCCGTGGCCTGCAGCCCCAGCAGCCCGGTGAGCGCGAGCACGACCGCCGTTGGACGCCGAGATGAGTGACGCATGACTGGACCCTCGACCCTTGAACTGTCGTGACTTCGAACTCCCGAGAACCTGCAACCCTCGAACCCGGGGCTGATCAGGGCTGCGCCAGCGCCACCGGCGTGGCCGCAGGTGGTTCGCCCCGTCGATCGACGTGCGGTAACGTGCCGTCCTCAGTACGGAAGCTCACGCGGTAGCGTGCCACGGCCTGCGGCGCCTGCATCTTCACGATGAAGGGCGACTCGTCGCCCGCCGTCAGCTTCACGAAATCGATAGGCGCCCTGGCGCTCGACACGAACGTGCCCTGCTGGTCGAAGAGAAACACGACCGCGGACACGCGCTCGACAT
This sequence comes from uncultured Bifidobacteriaceae bacterium, assembly GCA_964557815.1. Classification (GTDB taxonomy): domain Bacteria; phylum Acidobacteriota; class Vicinamibacteria; order Vicinamibacterales; family UBA2999; genus VFZN01. The sequence continues at coordinate 5,471 of CAZLBU010000112.1, forward strand.
TCGTGCCCGCCGGCGGGTTGCGCACCAGCCCGGCCACCGACAGCATGGCGCCTTCGCGCTCGTGCCGCAGGGACAGCAATTCGAGGGGCGCTGGCACCCCTCCGGCGCTGGCGGTCGCCTCCGTGCCACCGCCGATGCGCGCGAAGGCGAATGCGCCGACGAGCACCGCAAGCACCGCGGCCGCCGCGGCCAGGCCGCGCTGGCGTCCCGTGCTCTCGCGTGCGGGAGTGTCGGCACCGAGGAAGCCCGCATGCACGGGAACCTCCGGGGCACCCGCTTCGCGCCCGAACGCCTCGAGCGATTCGGGCTGCGGGATCGACGCCGGCTTCCAGGGCCGCGTCGTCCCACCAGCGGGTGTGGGCTCCGGACCGCGTGCGTTGGCGACCGGCCGAGGATCGACGTCCTCGCCCCGCGCCGCGGCTGACAGCGCCGCCACGCGCGCCGCCGCCCTGCGCCGCTCCTCATTCGACGCCCTCCAAGCCACCATGCCCAACGCGAGCGCGGCACCCAACGAAGCCACCGTGATTGCGATCAGGAGTGTGTCCATACGCCCTCTACCCTCTGCGCCATCTGCGGCCCTGCGCCATCTGCGGCCCTGGGCGATCCGCGTCCCACCCAGCGTCTCATCTGAGTCGGAACTCCACGTCGACTTCGACCACGACGTCGACCGGTGTCCCTTTCATCCGTGCCGGTGCGAACCTCCACTGGCGCACGGCCTTCACGGCCTGATCGTTCAGGTTGAGCCCCAGGCCCTTCAGGATTCGAACGTCGCCGACGGTGCCGTCACGGCGGACGACGATCTCCAGGACCACCACGCCCTCCAGGTTGGCGCGGCGCGCCGCATCCGAATACTCCGCCCTGACCTCGCTCAGGAGGCGTGGCGGATCCACACCGCTACCGGGCCTGTACGGCCCACCGCCGGTGCCGCCGCCCGATCCGTCGCCGATGCCCGATCCCTCGCCTTCGCCGAGCCCGGTGCCGCGGCCAGTACCCACGCCGCCGGCGCCCGGTCCGGCGCTCGGTTCGGGCTGCTCCGCTTTCGCCATCACGCCCTCGCGGTCGCGCGTGTCGGCCGGAGCGGTGACCACCGGTGCCATCACGGGCGGGAGCGTCTTTGCCTCGAGCGGAGCCGGCGGCGGCTCGACCACACGGGGCTTCGCCTCGAGCGGCGGGGGCAGACGCCGCACGGGAATCGGGCTGTTCACGGTCATGCTGCCCTTGCGCTCCGCCTTCGGCGGCGGTGTCTTCATCCGGAGCCCGCCGCCGCCACCTCCGCCTCCCGGGCCCGGCGTGGCCAGGAAGACGAAACGCACTGGCGGGTCAGGGGCCCCGAGCGGTTCGGTTGGCTCGCTCGCCGACGCAAGGCCCAGGCTGGCGATGAACAGGACGGTGGCCGCCACCAGGCCATGAAGGCTCGTGGACACGACAAGCGGGACGGTCGCGGGACGCCCGTGGCGCGGCGCCTCGCCGAAAAGCTCTCTGCCGAGCACGCCAGCGGCCGATGGCAAAGCTACGGGCAGCCCGGCCGACAGGGCCCGGACGGCCCGGACGGCTTCCTCGTGCGGCACGTAACGCGCCAGGTCTGAATCGAGCGGGGTGCCTGCCGGCAGCAGGGAAGCAACCGAGCGAATCTCGCCGCGGGCCAGCAGGTGCTCGACCCATGCTTCGGGAACCCTGGCGGCGGCGGCGATGTCCGTGGCGGTGTAGACGTCGGGCTGCATGGCTGGCTCGACTGCCGATATCGCAAAACCCTTGCCGTTTATCAGACGCCTCACTGCTCACCGGGTCAAGCCGAATCGGGCCTGAATCCGCCCTGATCCGGCGTACTCCCCGTCCAGCCGGCATCCCCACCGGCTTTCTGTCGTCCTCAGGCGATACCACCGTCCACTTGCGGCCACAGCCTTGTGCCTGCCCGGGCTTTCCTGCTAAATGAGGCGCTCATGTCACGAGCCCTGCTTGCCTTTGCCGTCGTCATCGCCGCCACCCTCCCCGTTGGCACCCAATCCCAGAAGCTCAAGGTGCACATCTCCGTCGACATGGAGGGCATCGCGGGCGTGGTCACCGGCGACCAGATCGGGCCGTCGGGTTTCGAGTACGGGCGGTTCCGCGAGTTCATGACCCGCGAGGCGATGGCGGCCGTGACGGCGGCCAGGGAGGCCGGCGCTACCGAGATCGTCGTCGCCGACTCGCACGGCAACGGCGAGAACCTCCTCATCGAGCAGTTCCCGCCCGACGTCCGCATCGTCCGGTCGTGGCCGCGGCGGCTGCAGATGATGGCCGGCATCGACGAGTCGTTCGATGCCGCCGTGTTCATCGGCTATCACTCGTCCACGACCAACCCGGCGGGGGTGCGCGCGCACACGTTCTCGAGTGCCACGCTGACCCGCGTGGCGCTCAACGGCGTGGAGATGACCGAAGGCGCCTGGAACGCCGCCATCGCGGGACACTTCGGCGTGCCGGTCGTCATGATCTCCGGCGACGATGCGGCGGTCGCTGAGGTGCGGAAGGTGATCGGCCCCATCGAGGGCGCGGAGACCAAGAGGAGCCTCGGGTTCCACTCCGCGCTGACGTTGACGCCGCAGGCAGCGATCGACCTGATCGGCCCGGCCGTGAAAGCCGGTCTCGCCCGGCGCGCCGAGCTGAAGCCGTATCGCCCCCAGGGGCCAGTCACCGTGGAGGTGAGCTTCAAGCACTACATGCCGGCTGAGGTGCTGGCCTACCTGCCGATGTTCGAGCGAACCGCCTCCCACACGGTCCGGTTCCGCGCGAAGGACATGGTCGAGGCTTCGTCGGTGATGGAGTTCGTCGGGGAGTACCGGCCGGACCTGGCTCCCTGACAATCCCCGTCACGCAGGGCGCGCCTTCAGCACCCCCAACTGCATGAGCATGCTGGTGAAGTCGTAGACGCGCCGCTCCCGGGTGATGAGCCCGTCGCGCAGCGTGAAGAGGTACGCCATTGTCCGCTCGATCCGGCGGCCCGTAGCCGGCATCCCGAAGACCTCGCCGGCGTGGGTGGATTGCACGGTCCAGACGAGGACGGCCCGCGCCGGATCGCAATTGCAGGCGATGGTGTCGTCCATGCGGACGGTGGGGCTGGAGAAGGCCTTGAACAGGTCGGTGTAGGACTTCTCGACCTGGGCCCGTCCCTTCAGCGTGCCGAAAATGGGGCTGACGACCTCGCAGTCGTCCGCGTAACAGGCGCTGAGCGCCGTGACGTCCTGGCGCTCCCATGCATGCACGAACCGGTCGAGGAACGCACG
>CAZLBU010000112.1:8740-8983 GCA_964557815.1 uncultured Bifidobacteriaceae bacterium
TCATGGCGGAGCCTCCTGCCTGGGCCGGACCGCGATCTTACCGCGCACGGGCGTCCCTCGGTCAGGGCAATGTGGTGGCGGAGGCGCCCTTCAGCCCCTCCACGAACCGGACGCCTTCCTTCTCCGCGAGCATCCGCACAGGCTTGAACCCGGCTGCGGTCAGGTCGTTCTCCACCAGGTACCCTTCGGGACGCGTGATGTGCCCGCCCAGCAGGCCCTTCACCGATATGCGCTCGACCACCT
>CAZLBU010000113.1:0-7360 GCA_964557815.1 uncultured Bifidobacteriaceae bacterium
GCGCGCGCCGTTTCGTGGTGCTCGATGCCGGCATGACCGAGCTGATGCGCCCCGCGCTCTACAATGCGTACCACCGCATCGAGCCCGTGCGCCCGCGCCCGGGCACGGCCGTGCCAGTGGACGTCGTCGGGCCCATCTGCGAGAGCACCGACACGTTCGCGCGTGACCGTCTGCTGCCGCCCGTCGAGGTGGGGGACCTCGTCGTGATCCGCGACACCGGCGCCTACAGCGCGGCGATGGGCTCGAACTACCTGCGACGGCCCCTGCCGCCGGAGGTGCTGATCGACGGCGCCGGGTGGCGCGTGACCCGGCGGCGCCAGACGCTGGACGACATGCTGGCGCTCGAGGCGTGAGCGCGGCTCCTGATCCCTTGATCCCTGCCCCCCTGACCCCTGGCATGCGTGGACACCTCTTCGCCTTCGAAGGGCTCGATCAGAGCGGCAAGCAGACCCAGTCGGAGCGCCTCGCCGAGGCCCTCCGCGCCGAGGGGCGGCAGGTGCACTTCCTGTCGTTCCCGGAGTACCCGACGGCCATTGGCGCCGAGATCGGCCGGGCGCTGAAGGGCGAGCGCGAGTACGAGCCGGACACGCTGCAGCTGCTCTACATCGCGAATCGCTACGAGTTCCGCCCGCGCATGCGCGCGTGGCTCGCCGCCGGGGACATCGTCATCTGCGACCGCTACCTCGCGTCGAGCGTCGCGTACGGCGAGGCGCAGGGGCTGGACCCCGCCTGGCTGCTGGACGTGCAGCGGCACCTGCCGCAGCCTACGCTGACGCTGGTGCTCGACATCCCGCCCGAGGTGTCGCTCGCACGCAAGCATGCCGCCCGCGACAAGTTCGAGCGCGACCTGCCCCTGCTCGCGCGTGTGCGCGCCAGCTACCGGCGCCAGGCCGCCGCGCCGGGATGGGTACTGATCGACGGGCAGCAGGATCGGGACGCGGTATCGGGCGCGGTCATCGCGGCCGTGCGCTCACGGCTCGCGCAGCCGTAAGCGCGCGCACCTCGCGCGCGCCGGCGTCGACCAGCACCCGCGCGCATGCGTCGAGGGTGGCCCCCGTCGTCGCCACGTCGTCCACGAGCACGAGGGTCAGGCCGGTGAGCCGGGGATGGCCCGCGTCGGCACGACGTGCCGCCTGCCGCGGGTCGAAGGCGAAGGCGCCCCGGACGTTCGCGTGGCGCCGTGCAGCGGGCAGGTCCGCCTGCGGAGGCGTCGCGCGCACGCGGACGAGCAGGTCGGCCAACGGGGGCCCGAGCGCCTGGGCCAGCAGGCGCGCCTGGTTGAAGCCGCGTGACCACTCGCGCCGCCGGTGCAGCGGCACCGGCACGAGAAGGTCGGCGCCGGCCAGCACCTCGTAGCCCGCCTCCTGCATCCGCGCGCCGAGCCGTGACGCGACGGAACGGCGGCCTCCGTACTTGAGCGCATGGACGACGTCGCGCAAGCGGCCCTCGAAAGGGCCGATGGCAGCGGCGCGCTCGATGGGCCGAGGGCGGCGCCGGCAGCGGGGGCAGAGCATGATGGCCAGGGTGGCGGCGCGCCACGAGGACAGGGGCTCGGCGCACCGCGCGCACAGCGGGGGACGGAACGGGAGCAGCGACGACCAGCAGGCGTCGCAGACGGCGCCCTCGAGCGGGCGCGGGACCGGGCTGCCGCACGCCGCGCAGGGGGGCTGGAAGATCGCCGCAAGCGTGCGGTTCGCGAGCGCGCGCAGCGTCATGCGCGAACGCGCCCCGGCGTGACCGCGCCGCGGTTACGATGCGGGCGTGTCCTCTTCGATCGGGATGTGCTTCGCGGTGCCCCAGAGCCGCTCGAGCCCGTAGAAGCCGCGCGCCGCGGGGGAGAACACGTGCACGACGAAGTCGAAGTAGTCGAGGAGCACCCACTCGGCGCGCTGGTATCCCTCGACGTTCGACGGGCGCACGTGCCCCGTCTTGAGTGCCTGTTCCACGCCATCGGCAATCGCGTGCACCTGCCGCGGGTTGGCGCCGGTGGCGATCACGAAGAAGTCCGTGAACGCATCGCTCTTCCGCAGATCGAGGACCACCAGATCCATCGCCTTCTTGCCCTGCGCGGCCTCGATGGCGATCTGGATCGCTTTCGGCAGCCGCGGGCGGCTGGCGGTGGTCTTCGTCGCGGTCTTCGCGGCGCGCGTCGTGCGGCGAGGGCTAGGCTGCGTCATGCAAGACAGGCTCCAGGCGAGGTCTCAGGCATAGAGGCGGTGCTCGGCGATGTAGGCGGCCACCGCGTCTGGCACGAGGCCGGCCAGTGACTCGCCGGAGGCGGCAAGGCGGCGGACATCAGTGGAGGACACGTCGGGGGTGTCCGCGTTGATCAGGAAAATCGAGGGAAACGGCGCCGCGAGGCAGGCGGACGGCGACGAGGCATCGCAGGCCACCATGCGCGCGGCCAGCTGCGGCAGGCGCGCGCGAATGCGGTCGAACGACGTCCCCGTGCGGGCAATCACCACGAAGTGGGCGAGCTCCAGCAGCTCGGCGTAGCGGCGCCAGGACGCAATTTCCGCAAAGGCATCGGCTCCCGTGATGAAGAAGAACTGCGACGCCGGCTCGAGCTCCCCGAGCGCGGTCAAGGTGTCGAACGTGAAGGACGGGCCTCCGCGAGCCAGCTCCACGTCCGACGCCTCCCAGCCGGGCACGCCCGCCACGGCCAGCGCCGTCATCTGAAGACGATGATACCCGGACGCGCGCGGGCTGTCAGGCCGATGTGGCGGAGCGTTGGAGGGGATGAACAGCAGGCGGTCGAACCGGAGGACCCGATCGGCGGCGCGCGCCGCCGCGAGGTGGCCAAGGTGGATCGGGTCGAAGGTCCCGCCCAGCAGGCCGATGCGGCTGCCGGTCGTCACGCCGACGCGTCCGTGGCGGCCGCCGCCAGATCGCGCTCGGCCGTCCGGCCCTCCGCGACGGGCACCCACAGGGCCTCGAGCAGCTGCGGCACGCCTTCACCCGACGCGGCCGAGACCTTGAAGAACGGCAGCTTCAACCGCTTCGCGCGTTTCTGAAGGGCGCTGACCCGCGCGGGATCGTCGACGGCATCGAGCTTGGTGGCCACAATCACCTGCGGCTTCTCCAGCATGGCCGGGTTGTAGAGCTCGAGCTCGCGGCGGATGGTGTCGAGGTCGTCGACCGGATCGCGGCCCGACTCGCTCGAGACGTCCACGAGGTATGCGAGCACCTTGGTGCGCTCCACGTGGCGCAGGAACTGGTGGCCCAGGCCGTGCCCGGCGTGCGCGCCCTCGATCAGTCCCGGCACGTCGGCCACGACGAAGGTGCGATCGTCGCTGAGCGACACGACACCCAGGTGTGGAGTCAGCGTGGTGAAGGGATAATTGGCAATCTTCGGCCGGGCCGCCGAGATGCGCGAGATGAGGGTGCTCTTGCCCGCGTTCGGGAACCCCACCAGGCCGACGTCGGCCAGCAGCTTCAGCTTGAGCTGGAAACGGCGATCGTCACCCGGCTCGCCGGGCTGGGTCTTGCGCGGCGCTCGATTCGTGGAGGTGGCGAAATGCGCGTTGCCCAGGCCCCCGCGCCCGCCTTTCGCCACGAGGATCCGCTGGCCCACTTCGGTGAGATCGGCCACCTGGATGGTCTCGCCCGTGTCCGGATCACGCGACAGCACCTCCGTGCCGACGGGGACGGGAATCTCGAGGGGCTTGCCGTTCCGGCCGTGGCGGTTCGAGCCCTGCCCGTGGCCTCCGCGCTGAGCGGCGAACTCCGGATTGAACTGGAAATGGACGAGGGTGTTGCGGTGGGGATCCGCGACCAGGTAGACCGACCCGCCGGAGCCGCCGTCGCCGCCGTCGGGCCCGCCCCGCGGCACGAACTTCTCGCGGCGGAAGCTCATGCACCCGCGGCCGCCGTCGCCCGCCTTGACGTGGATTTCGGCTTCGTCGACGAACATGATCAGAAAAAAAAGAAACCACGAAGTCACGAGGGCAACCACGAAGCGCACGAAGCCGTCTTCGTGCCGTCCTTCGTGTCCCTTCGTGCCTTCGTGGTCTCTTTGGGTGCCTACTCGACGGGCTTGATCGAGATGAAGCGGCCGCGCGAGCCGTGGTCCTCGAACTTCACGAGCCCGGTGACCTTCGCAAACAGCGTGTCGTCCTTGCCCAGGCCGACGTTCAGGCCCGGCTTGAACCTGCGGCCACGCTGGCGCACCAGGATCGAGCCCCCGGTGACGAGGTTGCCGTCGAAACGCTTGACGCCCAGGCGCTGCGAGTTCGAGTCGCGCCCGTTGCGAGAACTGCCTTGTCCCTTTTTTGTTGCCATGGTCCTACGCCTGGATCTCGGTGATGCGCACGCGGGTCAGGAGGCTGCGGTGCCCCTGCGTCCGGCGATACTGCTTGCGGCGCTTCTTCTTGAACACCCGGACCTTCTTGCCCTTGTCGGTGCGGTCGATGACGCCCACCACCCGGGCGCCGTCCACGAAGGGAGTGCCGGTGAGCACGTCGCCCGCGTCCCTGCCGACGAGCAGCACCTGGTCGAAGGACACCGGCGCGCCTGCCTCGCCGGTGTGGCCATCGACGGCGATGATCGCGCCGGGCTCGACGCGGAACTGGCGGCCGGAGGCCTTGATAATCGCAAACACGGTTCTTCTCCGCTTGAAAGGATGCGCACTGTGGACCAGCCGCCAGGGCGCAGGAACCCCAAATTGTAGCACGAAAGAAAGGCCGGCCTCGCGGCCGGTGGGCCGCCCTCCGGGCGGTGGGCCCCTCCCACTCGCTCAGGGTAGGCCGCCTTCGGCAGTGGGACCCGGTCGCCTGCCACGGGCTGACTCGGCCTCGTTCAAGGACCCCACCCGAGGGGCTCACGGCCGGCAGGCCGCCTACGGGCCGCAGGCCCGCCCTCCCCGCCCTACTTCAGCAGCACCCTCGTGCCCCGTATCTTCTGTGCGCTCAACGTGTTGAGGAAGGTCGGGAGCAGCCGGTCCATCAACTCGAAGTAGGACGACAAGGCCGGTGTCTGCTGGTTGGCGTTGTAGAGGATTTCCTCGCGGAAAGTCTCGCTGTAGAGCTGCTCGCCGGTCCGGCCATCGATGAAGACGAAGGTGGGACGCAGGATGTAGCCCTTCCGCTCCATGTACGTGCGCACGGGAACGACCTGGCGCCGGCCGAACGAGTCGTAGACCTCCTGCTCGCGCTGGACGAAGCCGGATCGGGCGTGGGGCAGGAACACCACCGACCCGGTGACGATGAGCGGCTGCTGGTGTTCCTCGCCGATCTGCTTCCAGTATTCGGTGTCGCTGAAGACCTTCGTGTAGGGCTCGAGGCTGCGCTCGTCGGTCACCGCCGGGAGCTGCCCGTCCGGGGTTGCGGCCTCGCCAGGCGTGCCGGCCGCCGGCGGCGTGTCGCCGTTCTGGGCCGGCGGCGCGTCCTGCAGCGCGCGCTCGGCCAGCGGCACGGTGTCGGCGTCCACCACCCGGAGGACGTTCTTGGTCCGGAGCTGGCTGCGGAGCAGCCGCACCGTCTCCATGTTCGCGTCCACATCGTCGCTGGCGCCGGCGAGGAAGCCCGCCACGTACACACGCTGGAACGGCGTGATGTCCATCTTGGGCGCGATCGGCGTTTCGATGGGAATTTCGGTATAGCCGCCCCCGCCGCAGCCGGCGAGCGCGCCGACGAAAGCCAGGCTAAGGCTGGCGACCGTCTTTCTGAGCCGCACGATCATTGATTTCCTTGAACAGATCGAAATTCTGCTTGATGAGCGGGTTGTTGGGCTCGAGCGCCACGGCTCTCTCGTAGGCCGCTCGCGCCTTGACCAGCTCACCTTCCTGCTCATAAGCCACGGCGAGGTTGTTGAACGCCGCGGCGTACGTGGGGTCGATCTGGGTGGCGCGCTCCCAGCGGTAGATCGCCTCTCGCCAGAGGCCGCGCTGCGCGACCTGCACTCCGAACTCCACCTGCTGCTTCGCCTCGCCCCGCTGGGCCCACACCGGCGGCGCCGAAAGCAGGGCGAATGCAACCGCAAGCGTCACGTAGCGGGTTGGCATGGGGTCAATTGCCACTATAGCCACGGCCAGAACGTCCAGCAAGCGAATTGCCTGGCGCGTCGAGGCGCGTCCGGGTGTAGGCTGAAGGTTCGGAGGTCGTGGGCGCCGGCACGGAGTGTCCGGCATGTCCGACGTTTGCATCTCGCTCGCGGCCCAGTCCTTTCCCGAGCGGCTTTCTCACATTCCGACGCCACCGGAGCGCCTCTGGATCCGAGGCGATGCGGCACGGCTTCCTGGCTTTCCGACCCCATCCATTGCGGTGGTCGGCTGCCGCGCCGCCTCGCGCGACGGGCTGGAGAACGCCCGTGCCCTGGCGGATGGCCTGGCTCGCGCGGGTGTCGTCATCGTCAGCGGGCTGGCGCGCGGCATCGACGCGGCGGCCCATCGCGCCGCGCTCGCGGCCGGCGGCTGCACGATCGCCGTGCTGGGATCAGGGCTGGGCCAGCTCTACCCGCCCGAACATGCCGGCCTTGCCGAGGACATCCCGCGCACTGGCGCCGTTGTCTCCGAGTATCCGCCCCACACCGTTCCGCAGCCGCACCTCTTCCCCCGGCGCAATCGGGTGATCAGCGGCCTTGCCGATGCCGTCGTGGTCGTGGAAGCCCCCGAGAAGAGCGGCGCCCTCATCACCGCGTCGGCAGCCCTCGACCAGGGAAAAGACGTGATGGTCGTGCCCGGCCGGGTGCCGGGCGGGCCGAACCGCGGCGGGCACCTGCTCATCCGCGACGGGGCAAAGCTCGTGGAGACAGCGGTCGATATCCTTGAGGACATGGGCTGGCTCGCCTGGGCGCCGCCGGCCGGGACCACGGCACGCACGGCGCCGGAACTCGTTGAATTCACGGTAGATGAGGTCGCCAGCGAAACCGGGGAGCCCACCGCCGTCGTGCTGGCGAGGCTGCTGGAACTGGAGCTTGCCGGACAAATCCAGCGAGTTGGATTCGCCAGGTTCCGGCGGGTTCGGGGCCGCATGCTAACGTAGGTTGTCCACTAGAACCGAAATGCCCAAGCCTCTCGTCATCGTCGAATCGCCTGCCAAGGCCCGCACGCTCGCCCGCTTCCTGGGCACTGACTACCGGGTCGAAGCCAGCTATGGCCACGTCCGCGACCTGCCCGAATCGGCCGCGGACGTACCCAAGGAGATCAAGGGCAAGCCGTGGGGGCGCCTTGGTGTCGACACGGAGGGCAGGTTCACGCCTTACTACGTGATTCCCGCTGACAAGCGAAAGTACGTCACCGCGCTCAAGGCCGCCCTCAAGGACGCGTCGGAAGTGATTCTCGCCACCGACCCCGACCGCGAGGGCGAGGCGATCAGCTGGCACCTGCAGCAGATCCTCAAGCCGAAGGTGAAGGTCCGTCGCA
>CAZLBU010000113.1:7370-8642 GCA_964557815.1 uncultured Bifidobacteriaceae bacterium
CGCAAAGAAGAATCCCTCAATCGCGGAAGCGAACATTCGCGCACTGCAGGGTGGTGTCAATTACGGCTTCTCGACCGAAGCGTTCACGACGCATTACGTCGTGCCGAAGGCGAAGCGCGACCACCTCAAGAAGCTGAAGGCCGCCGTCAAGGAGGCCGACGTCCTCTTCCTCGCGACAGACGAAGACCGCGAGGGCGAGTCGATCAGCTGGCACCTGCAGCAGATCCTCAAGCCGAAGGTGAAGGTCCGTCGCATCGTCTTCCATGAGATCACCGAGGACGCCATCCGGCAGGCGCTGGCCGAGGCCCACGAGGACGTGGACGAGAACCTGGTGCGCGCGCAGGAGAGCCGACGCATCCTCGACCGCCTGTACGGCTACACGCTGTCGCCGGTGCTGTGGAAGAAGGTGCAGACCGGGCTCAGCGCCGGCCGAGTGCAGAGCGTCGCGGTCCGGCTCATCGTCGAGCGCGAGGAAGAGCGGATGGCCTTCCGCTCGGCCACCTACTGGGACATCGAGGCCACGCTCAGGGCCGAGGATCGCGACTTCACCGCCACCCTGGTGAAGGTCTCGGGCGACCGCGTCGCCATGGGCAAGGACTTCGACAGCAAGGGGCAGCTGGCTGGCAGCGGTCGCCTTGTGCACCTGAAGACGCAGGCCGAGACGGATGCGCTCCGCGAGGGCCTGATGCGGGGCCTGCCGTGGACGGTCACCTCGGTCGAGGAGAAGCCGTTCACGCAGCGGCCGGCGCCCCCGTTCACCACCTCCACCCTTCAGCAGGACGCGAACCGCAAGTTCGGCTTTTCGGCCGAGCGCACCATGCAGGTGGCCCAGCGCCTGTTCCAGGGCGTGGACATCGGGGGCGGGGATCTCGAGGGCCTCATCTCCTATCACCGCACCGACTCGACCACGCTCAGCGACAAGGCGCTCGCGGAGGCCGGCCAGGCCGTGCGCGACATGTACGGCGCGGACTACTACCGCGGCCCGCGGCAGTACCAGACGAAGGTGCGCAACGCGCAGGAAGCGCACGAGGCCATCCGGCCCACCGAGTTCAAGCGGACGCCGCAGATGCTCGAGGGTGTGCTCGAGAGCGACGAGTTGCGCATCTACGACCTCATCTGGAAGCGTGCCATCGCCTCGCAGATGGCGGAAGCCCGCCTGTTGCGGACCACGGTGGAGATCACCGGTCGCGCAGCCTCCGGCCAGGAGGGCATCTTCACCGCCAGCGGCAAGGCCATCGAGTTCGCGGGGTACCTGCGCGCCTATGTCGAGGG
>CAZLBU010000113.1:8652-8925 GCA_964557815.1 uncultured Bifidobacteriaceae bacterium
ATCCGGCGGCGGAGCTCGACGAGAAGGAGACCCTGCTGCCGAAGCTGGCGGTGGGGGACCGCGTGCACGCCCCGGACCAGGTGGACGCGAAGGTCGTGGCGACGAGGGTGGAATCGAAGGGCCACGAGACCTCGCCTCCCGCGCGCTTCACCGAGGCTTCGCTGGTGAAGCGGCTGGAGGAGGAGGGCATCGGGCGGCCCTCCACCTATGCGCCCACAGTGGCCACCATCCAGCGTCGCGGCTACGTCTCGCGCCAGGGCAAGGCGCTCGTGC
>CAZLBU010000114.1:0-1220 GCA_964557815.1 uncultured Bifidobacteriaceae bacterium
CGCTCGAGGAAGCTCGTGCCGAACTCGTGATCCATCCAGCTCTCACCGCTCACCTCGAAGCTCTCGCCGTCAATGGTGATGACGCCGCGCGTGGGCATGCGCGTGAGCGAGTAGTAGTGCGAGGCGTTGCCGGCCTGTGCGCCCTTCTGCGAGATGCCGTCGATGCCGTTGATGGCCGGTGCCTTGCCCTCGGAGAGCACCAGGTCCACGCCGGCGCGTTCGCCGGCGGCCTTGATCACGTGTCGGCCCTGGTCGTCCAGCGACGCCGTCCAGTCCTCGTTCCACACGTGGTAGCGGTCCGTCGCGGCGCCGGAGAGGCCGGGCCCGCCGCGCGTGAGCTTCTCGTCGAAGCGGTACCGCCGGCCCCCCGGGTCGCTGACCGCCAGGTGGGCCATGTACAGATCCCGCACGGCCCACCGCGAGGGGTTCTGCGGCGCGGGGACCACGCCCACGCGGAAGAACGTCACCTGGTAACCGAACCTCCGGCCTGCCGAGGTTTCGACGTTGCCCGTGTAGTACCACCACTCGATCTTGTAGTCGGGGTGGCTCGCATGATCGCGCGGGAACGCGAAGCGGTAACCCGCGGCCGCCTCGCGCCAGTCCGCGGCGGCCAGCGTCATCGAAAACGCGCCGGCGAGCAGCAGCGTCAGCACGACGCTCCAGGCACAACCCTTACTCATCCCGCTCCACCACCAGCCTCGTCGCGCGGCGCGCCGGGTAGATCCCGGCGACGGCCGTGGCGACGATCACCGCGATCGACACCTGGACCAGGAACGTGACCGGCACGCGGAACTGGATCGTCCATCCGAAGCTCTGCACGTTGATCACGTAGACCAGCAGCACCGACAGCGCGAGGCCCACGACGAGCCCGATGGCCTGGCTCGCCGCGCCGATGAGCGCGGCCTCGATGACGATGACGCGCTGCACCTGGCGGCGGGCCGCGCCGATCAGCCGCAGCATGGAGAGATCGCGCTGCCGCTCGAGGACCAGCGTCAGCAGGGTCGCGCCCACGCCGAGCATGGCCACCACGATGGCGACGATCTCGAGCGCGTAGGTGATGGCGAACGTGCTGTCGAAGATGCGGAGCACCTCGGCACGCAGGTCGCGGTTGGTGTAGATGAAGGCGCGGTGGCCCTCGTCCAGCGAGGCGAGAAGCTCGGCCCGCACGCGCTCCGGCTCGAAGCCCGGCTTCAGGTAGGCCGCGAGGCCGCTGGGGGTGA
>CAZLBU010000114.1:1230-7490 GCA_964557815.1 uncultured Bifidobacteriaceae bacterium
CGGTCCACGGCGTAGTCGTAGTAGACGGCCGCCACCGCAAAGGGCCGCGGCCCCTGCGGCGTCTGCAGCGTGAGCGTGTCGCCGGGCCGCGTACCGTACTTGTTGGCGAAGGCCTCGGAGACCACCACCGACTCGGTGCCGATGGCGCGCCTGAGCGCCTCGCGCCCGTCCGCCGGCGCCTTGAAGAGCAGCGAACCGTGCGAGAGCACGAGATCGAAGTTGCCCGCGCCGAGCACCACGAGATTCCCGTTGTAGACGAGGTCGATGTTGCGGAACGAATCCACGGCCTCCACGCCCTGGTGCGCCTCCACGGCCTCGATGACCGGCGCCGACAGGGTCTGCTCCGAGCCCACTGTCGGCTGCAGGCCCGGGCCGATGAAGAGGTCCGCCTGGAGCGTCTGGCCCACCCAATAGGCCACCGTGTCGCGGAAGCTGCCGATCATCACGGCGACGGCCACCATCATCGACAGGCTGACGGCGAGTGCCGCCACCGAGATGGACAGCCGCGGGATGGCGGCAGCCAGGTTGGCGTGGGCCAGCAGCCCTTCGACCCCGAGGAGGCGGCGAAGGGGGCCGGCGAGGCTCCGGGCCAGCAGGAAGATGAAGGCCGGCACCAGCAGCGACGCGCCGATGATGGTGGCAAACGACGCGGCATAGCCGAACAGCGGCCGTCCATCCACCGGGCCCAGCTGCGCGAGGGCGAGCGCGGCGAGCAGGACCAGCGCGGGCGCGACGAGCGCAGCCGCGCGCAGGCGCACGCGCGATTCCAGCCGATCGCTGCCGCGCATGGCCGCGGTGGGCGGCACGCGGCTCGCCTCGAGTGACGGCAGCGACGCGGCGACGAGCGACAGCGGCAGCCCGATCGTGAACGCCAGCGCGATGTGCCAGCCGGCCAGCGCCGGCGTCGAGGCCGCCGTGGCGATGTAGAGCGTGCTGACCGTGGAGCGCGTGAGCCCGACGGCCGCGTCCGCCAGCACGCGGCCGAGGCCGATGCCGAGGAGCGTCCCCGCCAGGCCGAGGACAAAGGCCTCGCCGAGAAACAGCCCCAGCACCTGCCGGCGCGTCACCCCCAGCGCGCGCAGCATCCCGATCTCCTCGCGCCGCGCGATGACCGAGATGGTGACCGTGTTGTAGACGAGGAACAGGCCGACGACCAGCGCCACCCAGGACAGCGCGGTGAGGTTCAGGTGGAAGGCGGCCAGCATGCGTTCCACCTGCTCGCCCCGCCGCGACGGCCGCTGGGCGGTGAGCCCCGCTGGCAGTCGCGCCGAGATGGCGGCCAGGGCCGTGTCGATGTCCGAGGATCCCCGGGCGTTCGCCGCCGCTTCGTCAACCGCGCGGCCGTCGCCGCGCAGTTGCGCATCCAGCCGGTCGACGCGCCCAAGTCGATCGAACGCCAGCTGCGCGGCCGCGATGTCCATCAGCACGAAGCTGCCGTCCACCACCTTTGCCGGCCCCTCGTCCTTCAGCAGCCCGCGGACCACGAACGTGTTCACGCGGTCACCCGCCATCAGCTGCAGCTCGTCGCCGAGCGCATACCCGCGCCGCCGCGCCAGCTTCTCGGTGATCACGATCGCCCGCGGGCTCGTGAGCAGCTCGAGGAACTGCTGCGAGGTCAGCGAGCCTTCGTGCTGTGAACCTTCGGGCTTTGAACCTTCGGGCTTTGAACCCTCGTGGTACTCCCCCAGTGCATAGTCCCGCAGCGTCAGGTCCTGCAGGATGTCCACGCCGAGCACCTTCACCGCTTCACTGCGCGGCGCTCGGAACCCCCGCTCCGTTCGCGTGGAGGGCGTGGATGGGCCCTGCTGCGGCGTGTCCGGCCCGCTCCCGACGATGGCCATCTCGCCCTCGATGACCGGCGATATCCCGCCGAACGCTCGCAGCCATCCGAGATCCGGCAGCCGCGTTTCGTCGATCCCGCCCGTTCCGACGATTTCGATCGAGGTGCGGCCGGCCACCGACGTGAGCGCGGTCTCGAACCCGCGCACCGAGCTCGCGTTGGTCAGCTGGATGGCCAGGACGACGGCGATGCCGAGCGCGATGCCCACCACGGTGGTGAGCGTACGGGCCCGCTCCTGCGCCATCCGGCGGAGGATGAACTGGCTAAACAGCCGGGACTGCATTGGCGTCGGGAAGCGGGAGGGCAATCGCGCCGGGAGCCGATGACGCAGATACCGCCGACGCGAAGCGGCCGTCCTTCATCCGCATCACGCGGCCGGAGGCAGCCGCGACCTCCTGTGCGTGCGTGGCCAGCAGGATGGTGATGCCCATTTCACGGTTGAGCTCGGCCAATAGCGCCAGCACCCGCGCGCCGTTCTCGGAATCGAGGTTGCCGGTGGGCTCGTCGGCCACCAGCAGCGCCGGCTCGTGCACCAACGCGCGCGCGATGGCGGCGCGCTGCATCTCGCCGCCGGAAACCTCCTGCGGGTAGTGCCGCAGGCGATGGCCGATGCCTACGCGTTCGGCCAGCCGTGCCGCCCGCGCCTCCGCCTCCGCGGCTCCCATTCCGCCGAGCAGGCAGGGCAGCGCGATGTTGTCGCCCAGGGTGAGTGTCGGCAGCAGGTTGAAGAACTGGAAGACGAAGCCTATCCGATCCCGCCGCAGCTTCGTCAGCTCGTCGTCGGTCAGCTCCGCGAGGGTACGGCCCTCGAGGACGACCTGCCCGGACGTGGGCCGATCCATCGCGCCGCAGAGGTGCAGCAGCGTGGACTTGCCGCAGCCCGACGGCCCCATGAGCGCGACGAAGTCCCCGGCCTCCAGGGCAAACGACACCCCGTCCAGCGCGCGGACGGTCGTCGTGCCGCCCGTGTAGGTCTTCGTGAGGTCCGTGGCGGACAGGAGGGGCATACCCATATGGTATGACCCCGCGGAGACGGGTGGGGGTTCCGAGGTGAGAAGGCAGAAGGCAGAAGGCAGATGGCAGAAGGCGGAAGGCGGAAGGCGAGAGAGAGGCCCGGTGGACGAGCGACGCGGCAACTCTGGCTTCTCCCTTCTTACTTCTCCCTTTTCACCTCTTGCTTGTCATACCTGTAGAACGCGGCGACCTCTCCGATGGCCTCCCTGATGGCCTTCTGCCCGGCCTTCCGGTCCTCCGGGGTGATGGGCAGGGCGCGGCCCGTGGGGGTGCCGTCCAGCTCGTAGCGGTAGTCCCGGAGCGAGACGCCGTCCGACACGTAGAGCTGCCGCCCGTTGTCGTCCAGCCACCCGTAGACGCTGCCGTAACTTGACGCGATCAGTGCGCCGTCGCTGGTGCGCGGCGGGCGCGCCCGCCCCCTGGGCCAGAAGAGCGGCTGCCCGAACGCGGGCGAGGGCGGCGTCGTCTCGTAGCCGAGCAGCGCATAGAGCGTCGGCGTGAGGTCCGCGGTGAAGGCCACGCCCGTCGTGTCGGTCTCGAACCGCTCGCGCATCGCGCGTGGCAGGTGGACGATGAGCGGGATCTGGAGGATCTCGGGAAACAGCGTGTACGCGTGGCCCCAGCGGCCCTCTTCACCCAGCGAGTCGCCGTGGTCCGCCGTGAAGATGATGATGCTGTGGTCGTAGAGGCCGCGCGCCTTCAGGTCGTCTACGAAGGCGCCGAAGCACGCGTCCACCCGGCGCACGCGCGAGGCGTACGGAGGGTGGAAGCCCGGGTACGGATCGTCGTCCACCACGCCGCCCCCCTCGCGCGTGATGGCCGAGATGTGCACGTCCTGCGGGAGGCCCCAGGTGAAGACGGGCGGGCCGCCGGGCGTGAGCTGATCCAGCCGGCTCCGGATATCGCCGACCATCTCGCAGAACCGGAAGTCCTTCACCGCCCGGTTCGCGCTGAGGCGCGGGCCGGTGCCCTCGCGCGGCACGATGACGTCCACGACGTTGTCCCACGAGAGCCACGGCGTGTACTGCTGGTCGATCAGCAGCGCGTACAGCGCGTTGAACGGGCCGAACGGCGTGGGGTACTGCTTGTGCGGCACCATCCCGCCCACCCAGATGGACGGCACGGACAGGCCCGTGGCGCCGTATCTCGTCATCGCATGGTCGAAGACGATGTTCTCGGCGGCGAACGCCTTCAGCGCCGGGGTGAAGGTGTTGGCGGGGTTGTAGGCGGACACGTAATCGCGCCGCAGGCTGTCGATGACGAAGAGGAACACGTGTGGCCGCGTGGGGGCGGGCACGCCGGCGAGCGGCGCGTGACGCACGTCGAACGCCGGAACCGGCACGTCCGGCCCGAGGTTCGTATGCCGCTGCAGGAACGGATAGAAGTCCGTGTCGGCTGGTGCCGGCGGCCGCAGCACCTCGCGCAGCGTGCGGAAGGAGGGATCGGCCACCGTCCACGCATCCAGGGGCGTGCTGGTACCCGCGTGCGACGGCGGCGGCACCACGAGCAGGTAGGCCACGAGCGCCACGGGGCAGCCCGCAAGCGCGGCACGGGCAGGCACGCGCGACGAAGCCGCGCGTGCGGTGCGGTCGGCGAGCAGGGTGAGCGCGCTCACCAGCGCCAGCAGCCACACCACCATCACGCCCAGCGTGGAAACGAGGAAGTTCCAGTCCACGATGCGCCCGATTGCCGCGATGCCCAGTCCCGCCCCCGCCACCGCCGGCAGCCAGAGGGCCCACACCCAGGCCGCCCCGCTGGCCAGCTTCGCGGGCACCAGGCCGCTCAAGGCGGCGAGCACCCCATCGCCGTGGGGCACGCCCTTCAGGCGGCCCCGCGCGACGAGCCCCATCGTCAGGGTGAAGGCAAAGGCCTGCCCGGCCAACCAGCGTGCGCCGCTCGTCACCGAGATGGTGGGCAGGATGACGCTGCCGACGATGGCGGCGAGGCAGGCGAAGAGCAGGGTGGTGGCCAGCCAGAACTCCGCGTGAACGGGACGCTCGCGAAGCGACGCGAACGCGCGCACGGCGGTGAGCACGAGGAATGCCGCGGCCGCTGCCACCAGGTGGGTCAGCACGCTGGCCGCGAAACCGTCTGGCGACCACGGGCTCGAGGCTGCGGCCTGGGACGCGTAGAAGGCCACGACGAAGGTCGTGGCCAGGAGCACCGCGATGAAGTCGCGCCCGGTCCGGTCGGTGGCGGGCAGGTCCGGCAGCGGCCTGGCGCTCAGCATGTCTGCGATCGCGCAGCCCAGCGGGAAGAGGAGAGCCGAGAAGCAGACCATCAGCGCCCAGCCGTCGGGCTGGATGACGGCCAGGCTTGGCGTGAATGGCAGGATCAACGCCAGCACGGCCCACGCACCCAGCAGGCCCTGCGCGAGCCGCCGCGATCGTGGATGCGCCAGCGGCCGCACCAGGCTGAGCCACGCGACGGGCAGCAGCACCACGGTGAGCCACGCGTGCTGCTCCGCGAGCCGGATGAAGTCCGGGAGCAGGCGCGGCTGGATGAAGTTGGCGTACGCGAACGGAATGTCGACCAGCCACGTGAACACGGCCGTGAAGTACGAGAACCCAACCGCCACGACGCGGGCCGGGCCCTCGAGCCGCGCGATCACTGTCCCGCCTCCGCGGTACGCTCGAGCCACACCTGCAGCTCGGCCTGCCGGCCGGGATCGAGCGAGACGGCGCGTTCGAACCGCGTTCGCGCGCTCGAGAGATGTCCCTCGCTGTAATCAAGGATGCCGAGGGCGACGTGCACGTCGACATACGTGGTCGTGAGCGCCGCCGCCCGCTCGAGCGCTGCACGTGCGGCGGTGCGGCGCCCGAGGCGCTGGAGCGCCAGCCCCTGAATCAGGTGCACGTCGGGATTGCCTGGTACGCGCGATACGGTGGGCTCGATGATCGCGAGGGCCTCGGCGGTGTCGCCCTGCCGCAGCAGCACGCCGGCCAGGCCGATCCGGCTGTCGCTGTGCACGGGATCCACACGCACTGCGTCGCGAAACGTCTGCAGCGCCTCCTGGTGGCGGCCCTCGCGCTGGTACGCGCGGCCGAGGAAGTACGCCCCTTCGGCACTCATCGGGTCGAAGTCGCGGCACCGCCGGAAGGCATCGAGGGCGCGTGCCCGGTCGCCCGCGCGGTAGTAGGCGTGGCCCATGGCCGGGCACGCATCCTCGGGTGTCGGCGACACCTTGACGAATTGCTCCCACGCCGCTGCCTCGTCTGCGGCTCGCCCGAGCCCGAAGTAGATGCGCGCCAGCCGGTCCGAGTACACCTGCTGCGTGGGGAATCGCTCGACCAGCGCCCGCGTCGGCTCGAGCGCGTCGTGCCATCGCGCGTCGGCAAAGGCATCACGGCTCTCCGTCATCCAGCCCTCGGCCTCGGGATCGCCCGGCGGCGCCGTGCTCTCGTCC
>CAZLBU010000114.1:7500-8856 GCA_964557815.1 uncultured Bifidobacteriaceae bacterium
GGGGAGCAGCGTCCAGCTGAACATCGCCAGCATCGCCGTGGCCGCCATCAGCCGTGAGAGGGGAGACATGCGGAGCGGATCGGCGCGCTAGAAGATCATCCGAAGGCTGGCCGAGAACGTGTTCTGCCGGAGCGGCCCCCACGCCCGGTGCTGGCGGCTGGTGCTGCCGAAGAAGGCAGCGCGGAGGCGCCGCGTCACGCGCGCGTCCAGCTCGCCGCGATACGTGTCGGAATCGAGCGACGCGAGGTCGGCGACATTGCGGATCTCCTCGCGCTGGAAGCCGTGGCTGTAGCCCAGGCCGACGAAGCTCGTGCCGTCGGCGCCGAAATAGCGTCGTACCTGTCCCTGGTATGTCGTCGAGTCCTGCGTCTCGCCCGGCACGTGGTAGACGCGACCGGTCAGCATCCAGTTGCCCACGTACTTCGTCAGGGCGCCGACGTAGATGTTCGTCGTCTCGCCGAAGTCCAGGCTGCGCCACCCGCCCGAGGCCTCGAAGCCGCGGCCCAGCGACTGGTAGAGCTCCAGGCCGACGCGCCGTGTGGGGTACAACGTCTGGTCCGCGCTGGCCCCGATGTTGACGTAGGCATACGTCCCCGGGCGGAAGCGCGGGTACGCCTCGAGCTCGAGTTGCGTGTCGGCCATGCCGAAGCGTTCGGAGTAGCTGGCACGGGCGAGCACCGTGCCCACGCTCGTCTTCAGCCCGATGGTGGCCGCGGTCTCCTTCCACGCCTCCCGCCCATCGTCGAACCAATCGGCGGTGTGGGTGAGCTGTGCCGACCAGGGCTGGAGCTTCGCGTCGATGCGCTCGCCGAGGGCGCGCGCGGCGACGTCGCCTGGGTCGTGCGCGAGCACGCGATCGATGACATTGCGCGCCTGCCGTGGCTGCCCCATGCCGTCGAGCGCGCGGGCCCGGTAGACCATCCACCGCGAGTCGCCGGGCTGCTGGCGCAGCCCCTCGGCTGCCACGGCCTCGAGGCGCTCGGGCCGACCCGACCACCACTCCACGTTGGCCAGCGCGACGCGCGCGTCGGTGTACGCCGGCGCCTGCGTCAGGACCTGCTCGAGCTCGCGCCGCGCCTCGTCGTAGCGACCCGCCCACGAGAGGATGAGGCCGTAGAGCAGGCGCGCGTCCACGTCGCGCGGCGCGGCGGACAGGCGCGCTTCGAGCATCGCGAGCGCTTCGGCGCGTCGTCCGCTGGTGGCCGCGGCGCGTGCCTCCTTGAGCACGGTCTCCCCGGACGGCTGGCCAGCGGCGGCCGGCACGACGCCCGTGGCCAGCGCGAGCAGGCAGGCGAGCAGGGCAACACGAACAGAACTCATCGATGGGGGTATCGGAGGGGCAGGGTGCGGGGTGCA
>CAZLBU010000115.1:0-2431 GCA_964557815.1 uncultured Bifidobacteriaceae bacterium
CATGGCCGGCACCATCTCGACGAGGAAGTTGTCCTGGCCATCGACACGCGCGAAGGTCCACCCCGTGAGCGCGCGGGCGTACTCGACCAGCGTCGCCTGGGTGTAGGTCGGGATCGGCTGCCCTGCCGGGCTGAGCTTCACGGTGCCGTTCTGGTTGAGCTCCCACAGGCCGAGCGTGAACAGCTGGAGCAGCTCGCGCGCGTAGTTCTCGTTCGGCACCGATGTCGTGGATCCATTCGGGCATGTCACGGTGTTCCGCGCACACCGGCTGAACGTCATGTCCAGGTACTTGCCCATCGTCGGGCTCAAGGTCACGTCCCGCAGCAGCGTGCGGAAGTTCCCGAACGCGTTTCGCGACAGCATCCGGACCCAGGGCGCGAGCTCCGTGCCGCGGTTGTTCTTGTTCGCCGAGACCACGATGATCTGGCTGAGCGCGAAGACCATGCGCTGCCGCAGCTGGTCCGACCCGTTGGCCATGTTCAGGAACAGCTGGTTGCGGACGTCGCTCACGTCCGGGTCGTCCGGCATGGGGCTCTCGGGCATCGCGAACTGGTCGTTCAGCCACTGGTCGTAGCCCGCGCTCACCACCAGATCGACGTCAGCGGCGGTCGGGCCGAAGGTCGCCTGCTCGAGGAAATGAGCCGCGGCCTGCCGGGTGATACCCTGGCGCGCCGAAGCGGAGGTGTTCAAAAGCAGGACAGCCCCGAGCAGAACTGCAACTGAGCGCCAATGCAGCCGGCCATGGCGCTGGCGACCGGAACACGCAGATTTCCCGTGCGAAGTGTGTGGGTTCATAGGCGTTCAGTCCGGCTCAGGCCGGTCCAGTCAGGTGTACTCGGACTCGGGCAGGGCAGGATGTGTGCCAGGCGGGCTCGGGCTCGGGTTCTGGGGTTCGGGGGTTCTGGGGTTCTCGGGTTCGGGGGTTCTGGGGGCACCACAGCCCGGTCCGCACTTTTCGGGCCTCACGTCACCTCTTCCCCCTTCCCACCTTTCACTTCCCACTTCCACTCGGTTCTCAGCGGACGCCGGTCTGCTGAAGGACCCAGACCACCAGCATCGCCGCGGCAATCGCCCAGGCCGCGGAGCGGAAGCGGCGAACGATGAAGATGGCGACGAGGGTTCCAGCGTACCAGCTCACCCGCGCGTTGAATCGGCCGTCCTCGAGCACGAGGCCGTTGGCGACAATGGCCGCCAGGACCGCGGGCGCAATCAGACGCAGCGTTCGTTCGAGGCGCGCGGGGATTGCGACGCCGTGTCCCGCCAGGACGATGGCGGATGCGCGAATCAGGTAGGTGCCGATGCCGGCGAGGAGGAACTGCCATGCCAGGCTCATGCGCGCGTCCTTCGATCCACGAGCGCGCCGAGAGTCACCCCGGTGGCCGCCCCAACGACGGTGCTCAACCCGTGCGGGAGCGATGCCGTGGCCACCGTGACCACCGCGGCCGACAGGGCGGCGACCATCCCGGGGCGATCGATCAGCGTGGGCACCAGCAGCACCACGAAGACGAGCGGCACGGTGAAGGCGATGTCGATGCCCGGCGGGATCGCCGCGCCCAGCGTGATGCCGGCCAGCGTGCCCGCCCACCAGACCAGCGCCGTCAGCACGCCGGCCCCGAGGTAATACCAGCGCTGCGCCACCGGGTCCGGTTGCTCGCGGAAGTACTCCAGCGACAGGGCGGCGGTCTGGTCGGTCATCAGGTAGGGCAATCCGTAGCGCCAGCGTGCGGGAAACGCCCGGAAGGCGGGCGCAAGCGCCATCGAGTACAACGCGAACCGGAGGTTGACGACGAGCCCGGTGAGGATGACCACCGCGGCGCTCGCGTGGGCCTTGACGAGCGAGAGCATCGAGAGTTGGGCCGCGCCGGCCAGCACGGTCCACGACGCCGAGGCGCCGACCCACGGGTCCAGTCCCGCCGCCGTCACGCCGACGCCGTACGCCAGGCCGAACGGAAACGTCGCGACCGCCATGGGTACGGCCGCCTTGATGCCGGCGGCCGCACCCGAGCGCGCTGGTCGAGAGAGCGAGAACATCCGCCTAGCATGCCGCAAACCCGCGCTATCATGAGCCGCCCTGGCCGCCTTCCTCTCCAAAGACCGCATCGTCGCGCCACCCGGCTTCAATCGCTGGCTCGTCCCGCCAGCGGCGTTGGCCATTCACCTGTCCATCGGGATGGCGTACGGCTTCAGCGTCTTCTGGTTGCCGCTCAGCCGCGTGATTGGCATTACGGAATCGGCACCGGGCGACTGGCGCATCAGCACGCTCGGGTGGATGTACACGCTCTTCTTCGTCATGCTGGGATCGTCCGCGGCGGTGTTCGGGCCGTGGCTGGAGCGCGAGGGGCCACGCAAGGCGGGGGTCGTGGCGGCGTGCTGCTGGGGCGGCGGGTTCTGCATCTCCGCCCTCGGGATCTGGCTGCACCAGGTATGGCTG
>CAZLBU010000115.1:2441-8349 GCA_964557815.1 uncultured Bifidobacteriaceae bacterium
CTCGGCTCCGGCGTGATCGGCGGCTGCGGGCTCGGGCTGGGTTACATCTCTCCCGTCTCCACGCTCATCAAGTGGTTTCCGGATCGCCGCGGCATGGCGACGGGACTGGCCATCATGGGCTTCGGAGGCGGCGCGATGATTGGTTCGCCGCTGGCCGACCGGTTGATGCGCACGTTTGCCACGCCCACCTCTGTCGGCGTGTGGGAAACCTTCGTCGTGATGGGGGCTCTCTACTTCGTCGCGATGATGGCCGGGGCGCTCGGCTATCGCCTGCCGCCACCGGGCTGGACGCCGGCGGGGTGGACGCCCCCGAAGGGAGCGGAGGCTGCGGGTCCCGCGCGGGCGGTGCCCGCGGGCGTCGCCTGGAGGACGCGCCAGTTCTGGCTGCTGTGGGCGGTGCTGTGCCTGAACGTCAGCGCCGGCATCGGCGTGCTCGGCATGGCGTCGCCGATGATCCAGGAGGTCTTCAGCGGACGCGTCAGCGCGTCGGCCGCGGCGGGCTTCGCGGGGCTGCTCAGCCTGTTCAACATCGGCGGCCGCCTCTTCTGGGCCTCGCTCTCGGATCGTATCGGCCGCAGCGCCACCTACACGGTGTTCTTCGCGCTCGGCATGGCGCTCTACGCCACGGTGCCGTTCGCGGGCGGCAGCGGCAACCTTGCGCTCTTCGTCGCGCTCTTCTGCGTCATCCTGACGATGTATGGCGGCGGCTTCTCCACCATCCCCGCGTATCTGGCCGACCTGTTCGGGGTCACCTACGTCGGCGCCATTCACGGGCGGCTGCTCACGGCCTGGTCCACGGCCGGCATCCTCGGACCGGTGCTGGTCAACTACATCCGCGAGTTCCAGATCGGTCGCGGCGTCCCGCCGGGGGACGCCTACAACTTCACGATGTACGTCCTGGTCGGGTTCCTCGCCGTGGGCCTGCTCTGCAACCTGGCGGTGACGCCGGTGGATGCCACGAAGTTCGTCGCGTCGGGCGCCGCGGCACCGGCGCCGGCCGGCGACGTGTCCGGGCAAGGCGAGCGCCAGGCGTCGGGGGGCGTCGTGCCGACGGCGCCTGCTGGGCAGTGGGGCATGGTGGCGGTGGCGTGGACGATCGTGGCCGTGCCGCTTGGCTGGGGCGTGTACCACACCCTCGCGCTCACCAGCCAGCTCTTCGTCCGCTAGCGCCCCTGGAGGCTGGTATCATCCAGCCCGCCATCACTCCAGGTTCCGACCGACTCTCAGGGGGCTACGCCATGGAACGCAAGACCGCCGCCGATTTCGACCCCGAGCTGCTCATCCTGTTCGACGCCTACGTGCACGGGGCGGTGGACCGTCGTGGCTTCCTCGACCGCGCCACGAAGTTCGCCGCCGGCGGCGTGACCGCGGCGATGCTGCTGGACATGCTCAACCCGAAGTTCGCCGAGGCGCAGCAGGTGGCGAAGGACGACGCGCGCATCAAGGCGGAGTACCTGGAGTACGACTCGCCGAATGGCTACGGGAAGATGCGGGGCTACCTCGTGCGCCCGGCCAGCGCCACGGGGAGGCTTCCGGGCGTCGTGGTGGTGCACGAGAACCGCGGCCTCAATCCCCACATCGAGGACATCGCGCGTCGGCTGGCCCTCGATAACTTCGTGGCGTTCGCGCCCGACGCCTTGACGCCGCTCGGCGGCTACCCTGCGGCCGGCGAAGACGAAGCCCGGGCGCTCTTCGCCAAGCTCGATCAGGCGAAGACCCGCGAGGACATGGTGGCCGCGGTCACGGTGCTGAAGGCACGCCCCGAGTGCACGGGCCGCGTGGGCACGGTGGGCTTCTGCTACGGCGGCAGCATCGCGAACATGCTGGCCACGCGCATCCCGGACCTGGGCGCGGCCGTGCCCTTCTACGGCGGCCAGCCGAGGGCCGAGGACGCCGCAAGGATCAAGGCGCCGCTGCTCATCCACTACGCGGGCACCGACGAGCGCGTGAACGCCGGCTGGCCGGCCTACGAAGCGGCGCTCAAGGCGGCAGGCGTGCGCTACACCATGCACATGTACGAGGGCACGCAGCACGGCTTCAACAACGACACGACGCCGCGCTACGACAAGGCCGCCGCGACGCTCGCCTGGCAGCGGACCGTGGACTTCTTCAACACGCACCTGCGCAAGTGATCTAGCGCATCACCGTCGCTTTCACCTCCACCACGACCTGCCGGTCCGTGATGGGGTCCGCCGCCTGCGACACGACGACCGGGACGCCGCTCGTCAGGAAGACGCTCAGGCTCTGGTTGAGATGCGTTGGAGCGGCGATGCCTTCACCGGCCGCGGGCGCCGCGGTGCTGGTCCGTATGGGCTGGTACTCGAGCGTCAACTCCAGCCTGAGCCGGTTCGTCGCGCCGCCCTTCGTGTCCTGCTCGATGAAGGGCCGGGCGTCCACGTTGAGCATCGTCGGGACCGGTCCGGTCTGCGGGCTCCGCGTGTTGGCGCCGGCGCGAATGCGCCCCCATGTCGCGTCACTCGTGATGAGCGAGACGGTCTTGGTCTCCGGTGGGGCCGACCCGATGCGGTCCGTGATGGTGAGCTCCACCTGGACATTGGTCGCGAGCGCACGTGACGCGGGCTGGCCAGGCTTCGGTGCCGCCGGAGGCTTCGGTGCCGGCGGGGGCTCGGGCGCACGCGGGGGCTCGAGCAGCTGCGCAGGCTGCCCGGCGCGGGGGACGGGCACCGTCGGCGCCACGCGAGGCGCGGGCGGAACCGGCGGCGCCTGCGCGACAGGCGGCGGGGGCGGCGTTGGTACGCCGGGCGGTACAGGTGGCTGCACCAGGGCGGGCGTGGCCGCCAGCGACGCGAAGAGCGCGAGTGCGCGAAGCATGGTCTACTCCTTCATCTCGGAGAGCGCCGCGGGCGACCTGAGGGCCTCCACCGCGAGCGGTGACACGTCAATCGTCTCGGGTACGCTCATCGCGGTTGACAGGCCCCCGATCTCCAGCGGGGTGGGGCCAGTTACAGGGGACAGTCCCCAGGCACCCGCATCGACCACGGGCCGCGCCATCCTGTGGCGCGACGGCCCGGCCGCAGATGTGCGTGCTGGCCGAAGCGCAGGCGTCATACTCCACGCCAGTGAGGCGATGGCCGGCCACGATTCGGCCACCAGCACGGCAGGTGGCGTGGGCGCCACGCGGGACACCACGTCGGGGCCGAACACGAGCCACATCGCCAGTGCGGCCGCCGACGCGACGGGGATCCACCACAGGCGATGCCCGCGGCCCGGCCGCTCGGGCAGGCGGGCAACCACGCCCGCGAGCAGGCCATCGTCCGCCGGCGGGGTGACGAGCAACCTGGCCGCGTAGTCGATGGCCGCGTCCGCCGCGTTCGATTCCGGCCTCACCTGCCACCTCCCCAACCCAGTCGATCGAGCTTCTCCCGCGCCACCCTTCTCGCCTCGGACACGCGCCACTTCACGGTACCGATAGGCAGATCGAGCAGGGCCGCGATCTCTTCGTACCGATGATCGCCGCTGGCGGCCAACAGGAACGGGTCGCGAAGCCGGCGCGGCAGCGCGTGCACGATGCGCGAGGCGGCACGCGCCATCTCGCCGTCGATGGCCAGCGCCTCGGCTCCGCGCCCGGGTGCCGGCGGTTCCACCATGCGGCCATCCTCGTCATCGATGCCCACGAACCGCCTGAGCAGCGCGCGCAACGATCGGCGGCGATCCAGCGCCTTCCGCCAGACGATGCGGAGGAACCAGGCGCGAAATGCCTCGTCGGTCTCGAGGCTGGCCAGCGCGTTCCAGGCGGCCAACGATGCGTCCTGCACCGCCTCGTCTGCTTCGGCCGGCCGCCCCAGGGCGGCCAGGGCCAGGCGGCGCGCCGCCGGCAGGTGCCGCTGCAGCAACTCGCCGAACGCCTCGCGTTCGCCTTCTCGAGCCCGCGCGACCAGGCGTGCGGTCTCCGGGTCCAGATTCAGCCGCGGCGCAGGCAGCGACGAGAGGAGCGGCACCGGAAGCCCTGCGGCGGTCACGCCCTATCAGACTGAACCCGCCGGTTCCTGGTTGGAATTTCGTAGGATGGGAGGCGTGCCCGGCCCCGTGAGCGTGCGAGAGGCGACGATTGCCGACATGCCGCGCGTGCGCGCGCTGATCGAGGAATACTGCCGCTGGATTGACCTCGACGCCGCGTACGAGGAGATCGAGGCCGAGCTCGACCAGCTGCCGGGCGACTACGCGCCGCCCACCGGCGTCCTCCTGGTGGGTGCCGTGGCTGGAGAGGTCGAGGCACTGGTCGCATACCGGCGTTTCGACGAGGGTATCGCGGAGATGAAGCGGCTGTACGTCGCGCCGTCCGCCCGGGGCCTCGGCCTGGCACGCGCCCTCGCGACGACCCTGCTCGAGCGCGCCCGCGACGCGGGCTTCCACACGATGTACCTGGACACCCTGTCCACGATGGGCCCGGCGCAACGCCTCTACGAATCGCTGGGGTTCCACGATATCCCGCCCTATTACGAGACGTCGCTGCCCGACACGCGCTTCATGGCGTGCCGGCTTCGCCGGGACTGAAGTCCCGGCGCTCCGTACTCTGCCCGAGAACCCCAGAACTCGATCCCTTACAATTACCGATACGCATGCGCCGCGTCGCCTACGCCCTTGCGCTCGTGCTGGCTGCCGTCGCCATCGCCCACGGCCGGGCCCAGACGACACCCCCCGCGCTGACGATCCTGTCGGCCGAGGGACGCCGCGCCCTGCCCATCACCGTCATCAACAACCAGGATTACGTGGCGGTGGACGAGCTGGCCGCGCCGTTCGGCACCTCCGCGCGCGAGGCGGCTGGAGGACTCACCATCACCGCGGGCGGCCGCACCGTCATCGTCACGGCGGACCAGACGGTGGTGTCGGTGGCCGGGCGGCTCGTCTCGCTGCCGGCGCCCGCCCTGAGGCGGGACAACCGCTGGTACGTACCGCTGGATTTCCTGCCCCGCGCGCTGTCACTGGCACTGGACCGGCGGCTCGATCTGCGCCGGCCATCACGACTGCTGGTCACCGGCGACCTGCGCGTCCCGCGCATCGTCACGCGCGTGGAGAGCGGGGCGAACAGCACGTCGGTGATTTTCGAGATCACGCCGGTGACACCAGCCCGCGTCGCCGCCGAGGCGGGGCGCCTCGTCATCCAGTTCGAGGCAGACGCGCTGGATCTGCTCGTGCCGACGCTGCCCCAGCAGGCCTTCGTGTCGTCCATCGCGCCGGCCGAGACCGGGGCGTCCGTGGTCATCGCCACCGGACCGCGCTACGGCGCGTACCGCTCGTCGTCCTCGCAGCCGGACGCCAGCTCGTCGCGACTCTCGGTGGACCTGCTGCCGGCCGCCGCCGACCTGGCCGCGGCGGCCGCGGCCGCCGCACCGCCGGCGGATCCGGTACGGCCATCGGTCACGCTGACCCCTTCTACGGGCCTGCGGACGGTGGTCATCGATCCGGGGCACGGTGGCGAGGAGCTGGGCGCGCAGGGGCCGCGCGGCACGCTCGAGAAGGACATCACGCTGGCGGTGTCCCGCCGCCTCCGGACGCTCATCGAGAGCCGGCTCGGCCTGCGCGTGTTCCTCACTCGCGAGGACGATCGCACCATCTCGCACGACGATCGGTCGGCCTTCGCCAACAGCCACCAGGCCGACGTCTTCCTGAGCATCCACGCCAACGCCGCGGTGCGGCCCGGCATCAAGGGCGCCGAAGTCTACTACCTGAGCGTCGAGCGGGCGGACGAGGAGGCCCGCAGGCGCGCCGAGGACACGGCGGTCACGCTGCCGGCACTCGGCGGCGGCACGCGCACCATCGACCTCATCCTGTGGGAAACGGCACAGGCGCGGTACCTCGAGCAGTCGTCGGCGCTGGCCGGGATGGTCGAGGCCGGGTTGCGCGCGCGCGTGGAGATGAGCCCGCGCGCCGTGCAGCAGGCGCCCTT
>CAZLBU010000115.1:8359-8843 GCA_964557815.1 uncultured Bifidobacteriaceae bacterium
CGTGCTCGTCGGGGCCAACATGCCGGCGGTCCTGGTCGAGATTGGCTACCTGTCCAACCCCGAGCAGGAGCAGCAGCTGGCCTCGGCCGCCTACCAGGAGCGTGTGGCCGAAGCCGTATATGACGCGCTCACGCGGTTCCGCGGCCTGCTGGAACGATCCGCACCGTGATCGTCCGCCGCTTCCTCATCGCCGCGGTCGCGATCATGGCGGCCGCGCTCTTCGGCTGGGCCGTCATGTCGGGCCTGGGACGACTGCTCAGCACGCCGGCCACGCCCGCGCCCGAGCCCGCGGCGGAGGCGCCCCAGCTGGCACCCGCGCCCGGGCCGCCCGCGGCTGGCCCCCGCATCAAGGCGACGCTGTTCTTTTCCGGACAGGCCCGCGACGGGTCGAACCCCTACGGGTGCAATCCCGCATCCAACCTTGGGCTCTACACCGTGCATCCGACCGACGGGCGGCACCTGAACTGGCACACGTCCTCGGCCA
>CAZLBU010000116.1:0-7968 GCA_964557815.1 uncultured Bifidobacteriaceae bacterium
CCGACGTAGCCCGCCTCGGTGAGCGTCGTGGCGTCCACGATGGTGAAGGGCACCGAGAGGAGCTTGGCCAGCGTCTGCGCCAGCAGCGTCTTGCCCGTGCCCGTCGGGCCGATGAGCAGGATGTTCGACTTGGTGAGCTCGACGTCCGTGCGGCTGCGCGGCTGCTTCTGGATTTCGAGCCGCTTGTAGTGGTTGTAGACCGCGACGGCCAGCTTCTTCTTGGTCAGCTCCTGGCCGATGACGTACTCGTCCAGGAACTTCTTGATCTCGGGCGGGGTGGGCAGCGACGTGCGCGTGCCGCGGGTGTCGAACTTGTTGTCGTCCGCAATGATGTCGTTGCACACCTCCACGCATTCATCGCAGATGAACACCGTGGGGCCGGCAATGAGCTTCCTGACGTCGTTCTGGTCCTTGTTGCAGAACGAGCAGCGCAGGATTTCGCCGCCGTCGCCGTTCTTCTTCACCATTGGGCCGTCACCCCTAGGTTACACCCGTTTCCGAATGACATCGTCAATTATTCCGTAGTCCTTGCCCTGCTCGGGCGACATGATGTAGTCGCGCTCGGTGTCCTCCTGGATGCGCTTCGGATCTTGGCCGGTGTGCTTCACCAGGATCTCGTTGATGCGCTCGCGCATGCGCAGGATTTCCTTCGCCGCGATGTCGATGTCGGTGGCCTGCCCGCCCAGCCCGCTCATCCACGGCTGGTGGATGAGGATGCGCGAGTTCGGCAGCGAGAACCGCTTGCCCTTCGTGCCCGCGGCCAGCAGCACTGCCGCAATCGACGCCGCCTGGCCGATGCAGTAGGTCTGCACGTCCGGACGGATGAACTGCATCGTGTCGTAGATGGCGAAGCCCGCCGTGATGGACCCACCCGGGCTGTTGATGTAGAGCAGGATGTCCTTGTCCGGATCCTCGGCCTCGAGGAACAGCATCTGCGCGATGGCCAGGTTCGCCACCGCGTCGTCGATCGGTGTGCCGATGAAGATGATGTTGTCCTTGAGCAGCCGCGAGAAGATGTCGTACGCGCGCTCGCCGCGGTTGGTCTGCTCGACCACCATCGGGACGAGCTGGTTCTGAGGCACTCCGTATGGCATGCGGTTCCCTGATCCCCTGATCCCTGATCCCTGATTCCTTCTATATCGACACAATCCTAGCTTTTCCCAAGGCCCAGGCGACCGCCTTTTCACGCCGGAGGCCCGCGGCCAGGCGCGGCAGCTCGCCGTCCTGCTGGAGCCGGGCCCGGATGGCCGCCGCCGATCTGCCCGTGCCTTCCGCGTATTTCGCGAACTCGGCCTCCAGATCCTCGTCTGTCACCGCGAGCGACTCGCGCTTGGCGATCTCGTCCAGGGCCATCGCCGACTTCACCGAGTCGGCGGCCGGCTCGGCCTGGCCCTGCCGGAAGGCGGCCCAGTCGATGTTGGTCTGGCGCGGGTCGATGCGCTGGTCCAGCAGCCGGCGCGCGAAGTCCTGCACCCGGCGATCGACTTCGCGGTCGATGAGCGAGGGGGGCACCGCGAAGGGCACCCGCTCCGACAGCTTCTTCAGAAGGTCGTTCCGCAGCTGCCGCTCCGCGGCCTCCGCGGCCTCGGCTTCGAGGTCGGCCCTGACGCGCGCGCGCAGCGCATCCAGCGAGTCGAAGTCGCCCAGGTCCTTGGCGAATTCGTCGTCCAGGGCTGGGACCACCCGGCGCTTGAGCTCCTTCACCGTCACCGTGTAGTCCACTGTGCTGCCGGCGAGGTCGGCATTGGAATAGTCGTTCGGGTAGGTCAGCGTGAACGATTTCGTCTCGCCCACGGCCATGCCCAGCAGCTGGTCGTCGAACCCGGGCGGGTTGGCCTCCGCGCCGAGCTCGATGGACACCTGCTCGTGACGGTCTTCATCACCGCGCTGGCCGTCCTTGTCCGTGCCCTGGC
This sequence comes from uncultured Bifidobacteriaceae bacterium, assembly GCA_964557815.1. GTDB lineage: Bacteria > Acidobacteriota > Vicinamibacteria > Vicinamibacterales > UBA2999 > VFZN01. Next base: position 1,914 of record CAZLBU010000116.1, read on the forward strand.
GGACCAGATCCACCACCACCGTCTGGCCGGCTTCGACCGTGGTGCCGTCCACCGGCTCGAACCGGGCGGCCCGCTGGCGGAGCCGCTCGAGCGACTCGGTCACCTCCGCCTCGTCCACCGACACCGGCTGCCGCCGGAGCTCGATGGTGGAGAGGTCGCCGGGATCGAACGAGGGCACGACATCGAAGCTGGCCGTGAAGGTGAGGGGCTGCCCCTCCTGGATGACCAGGTTCTGGATGTCCGGCGTGTCCACGGGCTGCACGCCGCGCTCGGTGAGCGCGTCTTCGACGGCATGGCCGACGAGGTGCTCGGCGGCATCCTGCAGGATCTGCCCCCGGAAGCGCTGCCTGACCACCTTCGCTGGCACCTTGCCGGGCCGAAAGCCCGGGAGCTTTGCGGCCTTGCCATAGCGGGCCGTGACACGGCCGATCTCTGCGTCAACTTTTTCTGTGGGGATTTCGACGACGAGATTCTTGCGAGTCTCGCTGACGTCTACTAATTCCGTCTTCATTTCAATGGGATGCTCGGGAGCTGGTGCGAAAGGGGGGAGTCGAACCCCCATAGCCTTGCGGCTACCGGATCCTAAGTCCGGCGCGTCTGCCAGTTCCGCCACTTTCGCGTCTCGGGTGGGCTGGAACCTTCTCTGCCAGAGTAGCATGGTTGCCCCGGTGGCTGCGCGGGCGGGTCGGCCGGACGGAACCACAATCCGTTGCGGTGCCCTCCCCCGCGTGCTACCATCGCCGCGCTCCTATGGCTGTCAACGCTTCGACCGTGGATCGGTATTTCGGCCTGTTCGTCCGCGAGCTGGACGCCTCGGGTGCGCCGTCGCTCGTCCGGCATGCCGACTCCCCGGTCAGTATTCCCTGTCCGACCACCGGCCGCCCGCTGCGCGTGGCCACACTGGACAGCCGGGCCCGCGCGATCTGCCCGGCCTGCTCCACGACCGCCGAAGGCGGCTTCGTCTCCTTCGTCGGGGACCTCAGGCTGGCGTACGCGTGCCCGTCGTGCGAGCAGCTCATCTGGCTCCCCGGCGCGTGAGCCGCGGGCCCAGCGCCCGCTGTCTGACCGTATCTGTCACGGCGCAGACGCTAGAATTTCCCGATCATGACGCTCGCCCTGGTGTCCGCGAATGAGACCCCGGCCGCCCGTGCGTCTCCGTTCCTGAAGTGGGCCGGGGGCAAGCGTCAGCTCCTGCCGCAGATTCGCCGGTTCTATCCCCCAACCTTCAACGTGTACGCCGAGCCCTTCCTGGGAAGCGGCGCGGTCTTCTTCGACCTGGCCAGCCGCGGCCTGCTTGACGGCAAGCGGGTGCTGTTGATGGACGGCAGCCCGGACCTCATCGGCTGCTACGCCGCCATCCGTGACCGCGTCGACCAGGTGGTGGGGCACCTCCGGCGGCTCGAGGAGGGCCACCGTTCGGGTGGCTCCCGTTTCTACTACGGGATCCGAGACGAGCGATTCAATCCGATTCGGCGCTCCCTGGCGCGGGAACGCCCCGGGGACGCCGCGGAGGGCCCCGAACTGGCGGCGATGCTGCTCTATCTCAACCGGACCTGCTTCAATGGTCTCTTCCGGTTGAATGCCAAAGGGGATTTCAATACTCCCGCGGGCCGATATGCCAATCCGAAGATCTGTGACGAGGCCAATCTCCGGCACGTCTCGGCGGTCCTTCGCGCCCGGGCCGTCGAGCTCCGACTGGGTGACTTCTCGGCCGTCGCCGATCTGGCTGCCCCCGGCGCCTTCGTCTACTTCGATCCGCCGTACAGCCCGATCAGCCGGACCGCCAACTTCACGTCGTACACCGCAATGGGATTCTCGAATGCACGGCAGAGGGAGCTGCGCGACCTCGTCATCACCCTGGCCGAACGGGGGGCGAAGGTGCTGCTCAGCAATTCGGTGGCTCCACTGACGACCCGGCTGTACGAGACGTCTCCGAAAGCCCGGCGGGCGGGCCTTCGGGCGCACCGTGTGTCGGCCCGGCGCGCCATCAACTGCGACGGGTCGTCGCGCGGCACGGTCCACGAGTACCTCGTCTCCAACGTCGACCCGGCAGAGGTGGACGGCCGCTGAAGGAAGGCCGTCAGATCGACGCCTCGCCCTCCACCCACCACCACAGGCCCAGTGCGGATGTGAGGAGCAGCGCCGCAAGCACCACCGTCGGCCCCTTGGCCAGCGTGCTCGATACCCAGGGCTCGATGGCGGTGCCCACGGCCTCCAGCGTCGGGCGCTCGACGGTCAGCCAGCCGAGCGACCACGCCAACCCCACCACGCCGGCCACCACCAGCGCGATGCCGGCCGCCACGGCCACGTTGAAGCCGACGTCCACCAGCTGCTCGGCTCGCCACTCCGCGCGGCCGACGCGTTCCATCACGCGGAACGTGAACGCCGCTGGCGGCTCCGGCGCTTCGCGCGTCGCCAGGAGACGGTCCACCGCCCGCGCCACGGCGAGCCGTGACTGGCACCGCGCACAGCCCGCCGCGTGCGCGAGGTGCTCGGCCGACACAGCCTCCCCTTCGGCTATCGCCTCGATGACGTCGTCCAGGTCGTCGCAGCGCACGTCAGCGGAACTCCGTCTCCAGCAAGTGTCGCAACTGCCGCTTGGCGCGGTGCAGGTGCGTCTTCACCGTTCCCATCGGCAGGTCCAGCGCCTCGGCCAGGTCCTCGTAACGCAGGCCCTTCAGGTAATGGCCGTTGATCAGGACCTGGTAGTGCACCGGCAGGCGCGCGATCGCCTTCTCCATCCGATTGCGCAGCGCCAGATCCTCGAACGCCCGGTCCGCCATCCCGAACTCGCGTGGCGGGCCATCCCCGCTTCCTTCGAGCGGCTCGGTCTTCATCGGCCGCCTCTCCGCCGCCAGCACGTTGACGACGATGCGGTAGATCCAGGTCGAGAGCCTGGCCTCGCCGCGGAAGTAGGGCAGGCCGCGATGCACCTTCAGGAAGACGTCCTGGGCCACCTCCTCCGCCCGCGCCCGATCGGCAATGCTTCGCGCCACGAGGGCGAAGACCAGCCCCTTGTAGCGCTCCACCAGCTCCCGAAACGCCTGCTCGTCGCCCTCGCGGCACCGCTCCACGAGCTCGTGCTCGGAGGTCGAGGTCATCTCCTGCGCCATTAGAGCGGTTGTCACACGGCTTTGTTTCAGGCCCTGCCGCGCCGCAGCGACGACGGCTGAAACAATTCCCGGAGGCGCCAAGTCTAAGCCCAACACAAGGAGACGCATGGACACCGAGGAAGTCACCCTGATCCTGATTCTGCCGATAGCGGGCCTCATCGCCGGCGTCGTCGTGTTGATGGCGGCTCTCCGGCACCGGGCGAAGACGCTCGAACTGGTGCACAGGGAGCGCGTGGCCATGATCGAGCGCGGCATTGTCCCGCCCGAGATCGGGCCCGGCGGCTACGAGCAGCGCCAGGCCGCGGGCACGCGCACCCGGTCCTTCTCGCTCGGCATCATCGTCGTGGGCCTGGGTTTCGCGTTCATGACGCTCATCGGGATTGCCGCGCAGGCGCCCAACGAGGCCATCGGCATCGGCGGCGCCATCGTCATCCTCGGCGCGGCGTTCATCGTGCGGAGCCTGGTTGCCGCGCAGCCGGGCGAGCCGATGCCCCGGCCCCCGGCGTTTCGCGCGCCCGCTCCGTCCAGCCTGACGCGTTCCGATTTCTCCCCGCCGTCCGACTTCCCCCCGTCCTCCGACGTACCTCCGCCGCCGTCCGAGCCGCTGAACCGATGACGATGGGCAGCCACGGCGGCGGGGGCGGCGACCTCCGCCCACGCGACGTGGTGCCGTTCGGCGTGTTGGTACACGAAGGCTTTCTCGACGATGTGACCCTGGCGCGCATCCGCCATGCGATGGCGGCAGGCGAGGGAGAGCCGGCCGCGGTGCAATCGCGGGATGCGGGGAGCCTGGCGCTCGACACCGAGGCGCGCGTCACCTGGGAGGTGGAGCTGCCCGATGATCTGCAGGAGGCGCTGGTCGCCCTGGTCAACCGGATGCTGCCGACCTTCGAGCACGCCAGCGGCGTTGCCTTGGAGCCGTGCGAGGCGGTCGCGGCGCTCCGATACCCCGCCGGGTCGTTCTACGGCCCGCATCGAGACGCCGGCGACACCCCTGACGAGCATGGCCTTCATCGTCGCAGGGTCTCGATCGTGATCTTCCTGAACGATGGCGACGGTGCCGGAGCGGAGTTCGGCGGGGGTCGGCTGCGGCTCTACGGGCTCGAGAGTCGCGAGGACGACGGTCTCGACGTGGTGCCCGAGGCCGGCGCGCTCGTGGCCTTCCCCTCCCGCCTCCGGCACGAAGTGACTCCGGTGACGTGGGGCGAGCGCCTCGTGCTGGTGACCTGGGTGCTGGCGGCCCGTGGACCGGAGCGCCGGGACCTCAGTCCCGGCGGCGACGGCGACGGTCGCCGGGGCTGAAGCCCCGGCGCTCCGTACCCCAATCCCCAAGCCCCAAGCCCCAAGCCCCAAGCCCCAAGCCCTGAGTAAACGCCGTTGGCGGAGACCACGTAACCCGGTCATACTCACCTCGCCACCATGCTGACCTCATCCTTTTGCCGCTGGGCGACGACCGCCGCCCTTGTTGCCGGGACGATTGTCGGGACGAGCGCTGCCAATTGGCCCGAGTGGCGCGGCCCCTCGCGGGACGGCCGCTCCTCCGAAACGGGCCTGGCGGAGTCGTGGTCGCCGCAGGGCGACAACCTCGCGTGGAAGGCGCCGTACGGGAGCCGCTCGTCGCCAGTCGTCTTCGGTAACCGCGTCTACATCAACACGGTCGTCGGGGATCTGGGCCACACACAGGAGCGCCTCGCGGCGCTCGACGCCGAGACCGGCAAGGTGGTGTGGGAGCAGCGCTTCAGCATCTACCTGAGCGACGTGCCGCAGCATCGCGGGGCGTGGGCGCCGCCGGCGGTGGATCCCGCCACGGGCAACATCTACGTCTTCACCGTGGGCGCGCAGCTCTTCTGCCTGTCGCCGGACGGCAAGATCGTGTGGGACCGCTCGCTGACCGAGGACTTCGGCGCCGTCACCACGCACGGCGGCCGGACGACGGCGCCCATCATCGAGGGTGACCTGGTCATCCTGAACACGCTGGTCCTGGCGTGGGGCGACTTGAACCGGCCCGGCAACCGCTATTTCGCCATCGACAAGCGGACGGGCCAGGTGGTGTGGATCAGCTCGCCCCAGTCCCGCCACTACGACACCAACTACTCGACGCCGATCGTGGTGGACCTTCCCGCGGGCCGCGCCCTCATCGTCGGCGGGACCGACGGTGCGTATCACGCGCTGCGCGTGAGCACGGGCGAGAAGATCTGGTCGGTGGACGTGAGCAAGCGCGCCATCCTCAACAGCGCCGTCTTCCGCAACAACGTGGCCTACGTCACGCACGGCGAGGAGAACATCGGCACCACGGAGATGGGGATGGTGGCCGCCATCGACGCGACGAAAACCGGCACGCTCGGGGCCGACGCCTTCAAGTGGAAGACCTTCGGGTTCCTCCCGACGTTTGCGTCGCCCGTGATGGACGACCAGCGCCTCTACACCGTGGACAACGGCGCCATCGTCGGCGCGTTCGACCTGAAGTCGGGCGCGCGGCTGTGGACGAAGACGCTGGGCACGCTGCAGAAGGGATCGCCGGTGCTGGCAGACGGCAAGCTGTATGTCGGGACCGAGAACGGGAAGTTCTTCATCCTGCGCCCGTCGGCCACCGGCGCAGAGGTGCTGGACGAAGACCTGCTCGGTACGGCCGCCGAGCCCGAGGCCATTGTCGCGTCGCCCATCGTCGCGGACGGGCGCGTGTACGTGGCGTCGATGGAGAACCTCTACGCCATTGGCAAGCGTCGGCCCTCGGTGACCGGGCGCATGCCCATGGTGACGCCGCCGTCCAAGGAGCCCGTCGCCTCGGTGCAGGTGTTGCCGTACGACGCGCTGGTCTCACCGGGTGGCACGCAGGCGTTCCGGCTTCGCCTCTTCGACGCGAAGGGCGCGTTCATCCGCGAGGAGGCCGCCTCGGGCGCCACCTGGGCCGTGGACCAGGTGCGCGGCGCGGTGGATGCGAA
>CAZLBU010000116.1:7978-8722 GCA_964557815.1 uncultured Bifidobacteriaceae bacterium
GGGGGGCGACGGGAACTCAGCGGGCTTCGTCAAGGCCACGGTGGGGGGCGTCACGGGCCAGGCGCGGGTCCGCGTCGTGGCGCCCATGCCCCTCCGATTCGACTTCGAGAACCCGGGCGGCGAGGCGCCGCCGGCGTGGTGGGTGGGCGCGCCCACCAAGCTCTTCCAGCGCACGGTGGAAGGTGTGGGCAACGTGCTCGTGCGGCCGCGCGACGAGACCGTGGGGCGCCGAGCCAAGGTGCTGATCGGCCCGTCCGGCTGGTCGGGCTACACGGTGGAGGCCGACGTGCGGGGGCGCGAGCAGCGCCGGCAGCGCGGCGACGTGGGCGTCATCAACCAGCGTTACGCGCTGGTCCTGTTCGGCAACGGCCAGAAGCTCGAGCTGCATCCCTGGCAGGCCGCCGACGAGATGACCGTGCGCATCCCGTTCGCATGGGACGCGGACACCTGGTATCGCATGAAGCTGCGCGTGGACAACCAGGCCGACGGGACGACACGGGTCCGGGGTAAGGTGTGGAAGGCGGGCGACTCCGAGCCGACGGCCTGGACCATCGAGAAGACGGACACCATCCCGCATCGCAACGGCAGTCCGGGAGTTTACGGCGACGGGATTGCCGAGGTGTACTTCGACAACCTGACGGTGTACAAGAACCAGTAGAGATCTTGGGTCTTGGGTCTTGGGTCTTGGGTCTTGGGGACGAGAACCCCGAACCCGAGAACCCGAGAACCCGAGAACCTGAGAAC
>CAZLBU010000117.1:0-3576 GCA_964557815.1 uncultured Bifidobacteriaceae bacterium
CGTCGGCCAGCAGGGCGAGCACCTCGTGCTCCCTGGGCGTGAGACCCTCCACTGGCTGCTCAGTTCCGGGGCGGTGGGGGGAAGGCGCCGGACGTCCCTTCGCCGACGACCGACGCCGCTCGATCCGTTCCCACGCCTCCGGGCTCATCACCACGAGGTCGGCCATCGCGGCGTCGCTGACGACGAGCCAGCGTGCGTCGCCGGCGATCCGCGCGGCCAGGGCGGCACGCTCATCGGCGTTGTCCGCGATGAAGACGCGAATGGGACCGGGCACGGCGATCCCAGCTTACCCGCGCGCGCCCATCACCGGCGTTCGCCCACCGTCACCGCGACTTCCTGCGACACACCGCCGCGCAGCAGGGTCAGCGGGAGAGCCTTGCCCACGCGATCGCCGCGGAGCCGCATCACCAGGTCCTCAGGCTCACGGATTGGCACCCGATCCACCCCGACGATGATGTCGCCCACGAGCAGGCCAGCCGTGTCGGCCGGCCCGCCCTCGACGAGGCCGGTGACGAGCACGCCGTACTCCTGCGCCTGGCCTGCCCGCTGACGCGCGGGCAGGCTGACCGGGGCGGAGCTGATGCCCAGGAAGCCCTGGCGCACGCCGCCCTGTGCCACCACCTCGCCGGCGGCCTCGGTCGCGAGCGCCATGGGGATGACCACCGTCGTGCCGCGAATAGCGGCAGCAGTGATGACTCCGAGCGCGCGTCCGTCACCATCGGCGAGCGCGCCGCCGGTGAGCGCGCCGTGCGGGGGAACGGCCGTCCGGATGACCCGCGCGATCTCGGATGCGCGCCCCGTCCGCAGCGGGCCGCCCACGACCGCCACGGGCGTCAGGGTTGCGAAGATCCCGCCGCTCCAGGTGCGGCCCACCGCAATCGCCAGGTGCCCGACGCGCGGTTCCGGGGCCGGCCGTGCCGGGGGCACGCCCAGCGAGGCCGCGCGGACAACGGCGAGGCCGGTCGCCGGACTCCGCCCGAGGACGACGCCCTCCACCGTGTGGCCATCACCGCGCCGCACCACTACCGCCTCGTCGTCGATGTGACGGGCGGGCGTGACGAGGAGGTCCTCGGCGAAGACGAGACCGGCCACCGGGCGCCGTCGTGCGGCGACCTGCACAACCGAAGCCGCGGCCTGCTCGGCGGCATCCGCAACCTGGGAAGAGAGGGACGAAAGGATGTCGTTCATGGCCGCAGGGTAGCCAGGAGGCGGGCACGGGCGGATCAGGCAAACGGCTAGGGAGGGTAAGATCGTGGCGTGCCCTCCAACGCGGCCGTTTCCGAACCGATGACCCTGGCCGAGGCCTCGCGCCTCGTCGGCGACCTGCAGCGCGAGCTGCGCAAGGTGATCATCGGGCAGGACGAGGTGGTCGCCGAAATCCTTGTCGCGTTCCTGGCCGGCGGGCACTGCCTGCTTCGCGGCGTGCCGGGGCTGGCGAAGACGCTGCTCATCAAGACCATCGCCGACGCGGTGCACCTGAAGTTCAGCCGCATCCAGTTCACGCCGGACCTGATGCCGTCCGACATCCTCGGGACCGAGGTCATCGAGGAGGATCGCGCGACTGGCGCGCGGACCATCCGCTTCATCCCGGGTCCGATCTTCGCGAACATCATCCTCGCCGACGAGATCAACCGCACGCCGCCGAAGACGCAGTCGGCGCTGCTCGAGGCGATGCAGGAATACCAGGTCACGATTGGCGGCAAGCGCTACCCGCTGGAGCGGCCGCTGTTCGTCCTTGCCACGCAGAACCCCATCGAGCAGGAGGGCACCTATCCGCTGCCCGAGGCGCAGCTCGATCGGTTCATGCTGAACGTCGTCATCGGTTACCCGACCGCGGAGGACGAACGCGCGATTCTCGCGCTGACGACCACCGGCTTGGAGCGCACGGCCTCTCCCGTCGCGACCGGCGAGGGCATCGAGCGCGCCCGGTTGCTCGTCCGGGAGGTCGTGGCCGCCGAGAACGTCATCGACTACGCCGCACGACTCGTGCGGGCGACGAGGCCGGTCTCAGGGAGCGAGGCGCCGGACTTCATCCACCAGTGGGTCCGATGGGGCGCCGGGCCACGCGCCGGTCAGGCCCTGCTGCTCGCCGGAAAGGCCCGCGCGGTGCTCCATGGACGGCCCGCCGTGTCGCTCGAGGACATCCGCGCCGTGGCGCCCCCGGTGCTCCGGCACCGCGTGCTCGTGAACTTCCAGGCCGAAGCCGACGGCATCGACGCCGAAGCCGTGGTGAGCCGCCTGCTCGATACCGTGCACGCACGGTAGGGCGTCGGCATGTCGCGTTCCCACGTCGCCACGCCCGCCGAGCTCTCCAGCCTTCGCGACCTGGAGCTGGTGGCGAAGACGACGGTCGAGGGACTGCGCCAGGGCCTGCACCGCAGCCCCTTCCATGGGTACAGCGCGGAGTTCAGCCAGTACCGGCACTATCGCCCGGGCGACGATCTGAAATACGTGGACTGGAAGGCCTTCGCCCGCACCGACCGCCTGTACACGAGGCAGTTCCGCGAAACCACGAACCTCTCGGCGCTCTTCGTCGTGGACGTCTCGCGCTCGATGGCGTTCGAAGGCAAGTTCCGCCTGGCCCAGGCGGTCACCGCGGTGCTCGCGACCCTGGTCATCGACCAGGGTGACGCCGCCGGCCTGCTGGCCGTGCAAGGCCGCGACGCTGCTGTGGCCGCCCGCGCGCCGTCAGCCACCTATCTGCCACCGAGGAGCGGGCATCATCATCTGACGCTGCTGCTGGCCGGGATTGCGCGGCTCGTGCCCGACGCATCGGCCTCGATTGTCGACGGGCTGGCGAGCGCGGGGCGGCTGCTGAAACGTCGAGGGCTGGTCATCGCCGTGTCCGACTTCTACGACGATGCCGAGGCGCTGGCGGAGATGAGACGGCTGTCACGCATGGGCCACGACGTGGTCATCATCCAGGCGCTGGCCGCAGAGGAACTGTCCCTTGCGGTCGAGGGCGCGGCGGAGCTGGTGGACGCGGAGACCGGCCGCACGCTCGTGGTGCAGCCCGACGCGGCGAGGGCAGCCTACTCGGGGCGCGTGCGAGCCTGGCTCGACGGGTTCGCCTTGGCGGCGGGCCGCGAGGGCCTGGACTATGCACTCGTAACGACCGACGAGCCGCTCGAGCGCGCGCTGCGGCGTTTCCTGGTGGCGCGACGGGGAGCGGCCTAGGATGGGCGTCACGTTCCTGAGCCCGTGGGCGTGGCTGCTGGCCGCCGCCGTAGTGCTGCCCATCCTCATCCACCTGCTGGCGCGCACGCGCAGCCGCCGGGTGGCATTCCCGAGCCTTCGATTCCTGGAAGCGACGCCGCTGTCGGCCCTCACCCGTCGCACGCTCCAGGACTGGCCCCTGCTGCTGGTCCGTCTCGCGGTGGTGCTGGCCGCGGTGGGCGCCCTGGCCACGCCGGTCTTCATCACGCCCGCACGCGAGGCGGCCTGGGCCAGCCGCGTCGCCCGCGCCGTCGTGCTTGACGACAGCGCGGCGCCGCCGGAGGACGAGCTGCGTTCTGCCGCGGTCGGCGCGACCTTTTCGCGAAGCCGCGTGCGCGACGCGGCCGAAGGCTTCGACCT
>CAZLBU010000117.1:3586-8604 GCA_964557815.1 uncultured Bifidobacteriaceae bacterium
ATGGGGAGATGTTGGTCTACCCTCATGTTGCCCGGCGCGCTGCGGACGATCCGCTCCACGTGATGCGCACCGGTCTGCTGCCCCGCTGGCTGGCGGATCAGCGGCCGGCACACCGCGAGATCGTGGTGCTCTCCGCCTTCAAGCGCGGCGCCGTGGATGCGGCCGACTTCGTGGGCGTGCCGCCCGACGTAGGGATTCGGCTGGTGCGATCGTCCAATGGCACCGCGCTGCGCGAGCGCGAGATCACGCGCCTTCAATTGAGGGACGAGGGCCTGGTTCGCGTGCTGGAGCGCGTCACGCTCGGGCCCGAGACCACCGAGGTTCGCGAGCTTCGAGCGGACCCGGTCTTGGTGGTGCCGGTCAATGTGAAGGCGGGCGCAGGGCAGCAGGACGTTGCCGACGCGGCGCTCCGCGCGGTGCTTCGACGCGGCCTGCGGCTGCCGCCCGCGGGATTGCTCCAGCCGGTCGAGGTGGCGTGGACCGGCGATGTGGCCAGCCTGGCGGCGTCGATTGAATCGCGCCTGGCCGCGCCGCTGGATGCGTGGGAGCCCGAGCCGATGAGTGATGCCGAACTGGCGGCGCTTGCGCGCCCCTCGGCCAGCGCCGAAGACGCGCGCCCCGACGACCTCGGTGACCGGCGCACGCTGTGGGCGCTGGTGCTGGTGCTGCTTGGCCTCGAGACCTGGCTCAGGAGGGGGGGCGCGTGGACGTAGCCAGGCTCGTCGCCCGCCTGCAGTCGCGCCTGGTGTGGATCGCGGCGCTCGGCGCGCTCACCGTCGGCCTCGTTGTCCTGGCAGCGATCGTGTCGGTCGGCGCGACGCTGGCGCACTCGACGGGCGCCGTGCTGGCCGCGGGGCTGGTCATGGCGGCCGTGGTGACCGCGCTCGGCATCTACCGCGCGCAGCGCGCCTGGACACCCGTGGCCACCGCAGGCCTGATCGAGGCCAGGGTTCCCGGGCTCGACAACCTCGTGATCACCGCCGTCGAACTTGCTCGGTCTCCGGAACGAGCCTCGGGCCGCATGCGCGAGGAGATCGGCCGGCAGGCGGCCGAGCGCGCGGAGCGAGTGCGCGCCGCCGATGTCGCGCCCATGGCGCAGTCCGCGGCAGCGCTTGCGCTGGTGGCGGTCGGGACCGCCGCCGTTGTATGGTCCGCGCTCAGCCCTCGAGGCGGAACTATCCAGCGCTCGAACGGCGCTCCTGCTGCGCCGGGGATCACCAGCGTTCGCGCGACGGTCACGCCACCATCGTATCTCGGGCGAGCGGTGAGCCAGAGCCACGACCCCGACCGCATCGCCGTGCCGGCAGGCGGGACCGTGCGCCTCGAGGTAGAAACCGGCGCGACGCTCGCCTGGATCGAGGACCCGGCCGCGGGCTCCAGGCCGTTCGCGCGTGACGCCGATGGACGATTCGCGCTCGAGTGGGTGCCGGCGGAGAGCACGACGCTGGCCGTCGCCGCAGGACACACCAGGGGTGCCGCCGACGATACGCGCCTGATCGGTATCACCGTCGTACCCGACGGCCCGCCGCGCGTCCGCATCGTCACACCCGGTCGTGACCTCGCGTTCACGACACCCAACCACACGGTGGACGTTGCCATCGAAGCCGAGGATAACGAGGGATTGCGGGCGCTCGAGCTGCGCTTCGTCAGGATGTCGGGGTCGGGTGAGTCGTTTGACTTCTCCGAAGGACGCGTGCCGCTGCAGATCGAGCGAAGCGCCGCGGGTGAATGGCGCGCCCGCGCGCGATGGCCGCTGGCCGGCCTTGGCCTCGAGGATGGCGACTCCATCGTCTATCGCGCCGTGGCCCGCGACACGAGCCCGGACGCGGACTGGGTGTCGTCGGAGTCGTTCACCATCGACCTCGGCGCGCGCCTCGAATTCGCGGGGGCCGGTTTCGCCGTGCCGGACGAAGACCGGCGCTACGCCATCAGCCAGCAGATGGTCATCGTGAAGACCGAGCGCCTGCAGGCCGAACGCGCGAACCATTCTCCGGACCAGTGGGTGGAGGAGACTCGCATGCTGGCGGTAGAGCAGCGGATGGTGCGGTCCGAGGTGGTGTTCCTCAGCGGCGGCGAGGTCCAGGACGAGGTGGAGGAAGCCGCGCACTCGCACGAGTTGCAGGAAGGCCGGCTCGAGAACGCAGGCCGCGCGGAGATGCTGCGCGCGATCAACGAAATGTCGCGGGCCGAAGCCCGGCTGAATGCCGGGGATACGGCGGGGGCGCTGGTGTTCGAGCGGTCCGCCCTGGCCGCCCTGCAACGGGCGTTCGATCGACGGCGGTACTTCCTGCGCACGTTGCCCGAACGCTCCCGCATCGACGCGACTCGCCGATTGACGGGCGATCGGCGCGACGCGCGATCGTCCACGCGCGCGACGCCGGCCGAGGTTGCCGACCGACTTGCGGCCGAGCGCGCCTTGATGGCCGACCTGTCTGCCATCGTCGAGAAAGGGCGACCCGCGGCGCCCGCCGTGGTGGCCCGCCTGGCTTCGATGGACGTGTCGGCCGATCAGTGGCGCGCGCTGGCCGAGTCGCTGGCATCGGCTGGCTCACCGGAAGCGCGGCGCGAAGCCGCCCGGGCGGCGATGAACGCTGTTGCCGATCGCGCGCGTGCGGGGCTGGCGCCGGCCGCCGCCGATCCGGCGGAAGGCAACGACGAGTTGAGGGGATGGTGGGCCGACGAGACCCGCGCGCGGAGGCCGCGGTGAGGCTCGCGGAACTGCTGCGCCTGGCGGCCATCGGCATCGCCATCATGTGCTGGCTCGACCCGCCCGTGCTGGTGGCTCCGCAGCCGCCCTTGCCCCTCGGCATCGCCGTCGTTCGCTCGTCGATGGACGAGCTTCCGGCATCGAACACCGGCGCCGACACGATCGGAGCACGGGCGACCGCGGTCGCCCAGCGCCTGGTGCTGCTGCTCGACGACGATGCCGACGCGCGGGTGCACGAGATGACCGACCCGCTTCGCCTTCCGTGCGACGCGCAGCAGCCCTGCGTCATTGTCACCGGCGGCGCGCCCATCCGCGTGCCACCGGACCGGCGTGGGCACACCTCCGTGGTCAACGTCGGCGAGACGTTGGCGCCAAATGTGGCCGTGACGGCGGTTGACGTCCTGGCCACGCACAGCGAGGCGGCGGGGGCCGCACGCGTTGTGTTGACTGGTTCGGGCGTGGCCGGAGGCACGACACGGGTCAGGCTCACCGACGGCAGCGCCGTGATCGGCGAGGCGACGCACACGTGGAACGGTGACGGCGAAACGGCGGTGAGCGTGCCCTGGTGGCCAATCGCTTCGGGCACGCGCGCGCTGGGGGTGGAGGCGGTGAGCGAGGGCGTGGAAGAGCGCACGTCGCTGGACAATGACGCACGCGCGTTCGTCGAGGTGGCCGATGCGCGCTGGCCCGTGCTCGTCCACGAGCGCCGGCCGTCGTGGGCCGTCACCTTCGTGCGCCGGGCGCTGGAGGGCGATCCGCGATTCAGCCTCGACGCCCAGACCAATGTGGCCCCGTCGGTCGTGGCCTCGACTTCTCCCGGTGGCGGGGGCCTGGCCGACGCAAAGCTGGACGCTGCTCGCGTCGTCATCGTCGGCGGGCCGGAGGCGCTGACCGCCGACGACGTGGCGAGGCTCGACCGCTTCGTGCGCCACCGCGGGGGCGCGGTCATCCTGGTACCCGATCGGCCGTTCACGGGTCCCGTGACCAGGCTGCTGTTGCACCGGTGGACCGAGCGGCTCGACGAAACGGTGTCGCAGTCGGGCGGCCTGCGCGGGAGCGAGTGGCTCGTGGCCGACGGCGCGACGAGTTTCGATGAGCCGCTCGCCCAATCGGATGCCGGGCCGACCGTTGTCTCGACGCCCGTTGGGGCGGGCCGCGTAATCGTGGTCGGCGCCATGGACGCGTGGCGTCACCGCGGGCTCGATGCGGGATTCGAGCGATTCTGGCGGACGACGGTGGCGGGCCTGGCGCGGGGCGCGGGAGCGAACGTCGTGATTGACGCGGAGCCGCGATGGTCGCTGCCCGGGGAAGAGGTCACGGTGCGGGTGAGCGGCCGGACCGTCCGTGCCTGGACGGAGCGGATCGCCACTGCCACTCTCTCATGCGGCGACGTGGCCGCGATGCCGATCCGTCTGTGGCCGTCGAACGGCCAGGCCTCCTTCGTCGGCCGGGTGCGTCCACCTGTTTCGGGCACCACGTGTACGGTCACGGCGAGGCTGGCCGGTCTCGGCGAGGGACGTGTGGACATCCAGGTGATGCCGGGCGGCGCCACGTCGGGACCAGCGGTGGAGGCGGACCTGGGTGCCATCGCGTCCCGGACTGGCGGCCTCGCGGTGTCCGAAGCCGATCTCGGTCGCCTGGCCGAGGCCCTTCGAGCCTTGAGGTCGGACGCGAGGACTCCCGAGGCGCGGCATCCGATGCGGTCGCTGTGGTGGTTCCCGCTCTTCGTCGGGTGCCTGGCGGGAGAGTGGTGGCTGCGCCGGCGCGCGGGACTGCGATGATTCGGCAGTGATAGAGTACGGCGGATGATTTCACGCCGTGATTTCACGAGAACGGTCGGGCTCGGCACCGTGGCTCTGGGCGTGTCCCCCGGATTGATCTTCGCGCGCCAGTCCACGTCGCCGGTCCCGCAGGTCAAGGACCCGAAGTACCGCAGCTGGTCGGAGGACGCACTGCGGGAGGCGCGCCGGCTGGGCTGCACCTACGCCGACATCCGTTTCACGTTCAACCGATCGAATGGCGTCGCGGTGCGGAACGGGCAGATCACCAGCAGCGGCAACATCGGCTTCGGCCAGTTCGGCGACGAGGAGACCTTCGGGTTCGGCGTGCGCGTCATCCACAGCGGCGTCTGGGGCTTTGCCAGCAGCCCCGTGGTCACGCCAGAGGAGATCCGGCGGATCGTTGCGGTGGCCACGGACGTGGCACGAGCCAGCGCCCTGGCGAAGAAGTTCGACGTGCGCCTGGCACCCGTGAAGGCCTACGACACCTTCTGGCAAACGCCGATCAAGGTGGACCCGTGGACCATCCCGCT
>CAZLBU010000118.1:0-8405 GCA_964557815.1 uncultured Bifidobacteriaceae bacterium
TGCCGGACTGGAAGCGCTTGTAGGAGTTGATGTAGGGCGCCAGGAACCAGGTGAATTCCTTGGCATATTTCAGCTGCCCGGCGGACCATTGCCGGCCGAGCTCCGACAGCGTCCAGGGCGCCGACTTGTCGAAGAACAGCGGCGTCTTGCCGTCTGCGCTCCACAGCGAATTGTGGATGTGGCTGGAGTTGCCGGCAAGCCCGTAACTGAACTTCGCCATGAAGGTGATCGCCTTGCCCATCTGGCCGGCGATCTCCTTGGCGCCGTTCTTCAGCACGACATGGCGGTCGGCCATCTCCAGCGCTTCGGCGTAGCGGACGTTGATCTCCTCCTGGCCCGGACCCCATTCGCCCTTCGAGTTCTCGATCGGAATGCCGGCCGCCTCCATCTCGTTGCGCAGCCGCCGCATCACGTCCTCTTCCTTGGTCGTGATGCCGATCAGGTAGTCGCCGATATAGGGCGAGGCGGTCTTCAGGCTCTGCCAGTGCTTGTCGCGGGCGGAATCGTAGCTTTCGTCGAGCAGGTAGAATTCGAGTTCCGAGGCGAAATAGCCGATCCACCCCCTCTCCTTCAGCCGCGCGACCTGCTTCCGCAGAATGGCGCGCGGCGAATGCGGCAGGTCTTCGTGCGTATGATGGTCCTGGATGTCGTTCAGAACGAGCGCGGTCTTTTCCAGCCAGGGCACGATGCGGATCGTGCCGAGGTCGGGCTTCATGGTGAAGTCGCCGTAGCCCTTCGACCAGCTCGCGGCCTTGTAGCCTGGCACCGGCTCCATATCGATGTCGTTGGCCAGCAGATAGTTGCAGCCATGCGTCTCGTCATAGGCGGATTCGACGAAATATTTCGCGAGAAAACGCTTGCCGATCAGCCGGCCCTGCATGTCGACCGCGGCGGCGAGCACCGTGTCGACGTCGCCCGCGGCGACCATCGTCTTCAACTGGTCGAAAGTCACATTGCCCGCCATGATTGCCCTCTCGGCGATACGAAAACCCTGTCCAGGGAATTTGCGGCCGGGCATCGTGCGCCCGGCCGCTCCAGATAGTCCAGACCCGCTCAGCCCTGCGTGTAGACGCCGCCGGCCTTCTTGAGGATCTGGTTGTATTCCTTGAAGATTCCGACGACCTTCGCCTTCAGCTCGCTCTCGGCCGCAATTTCATCCCAGAACTTGAGCGCCGCGTTCTCCACCTCGGCCCATTCGGCTGCCGGGATCGTCGTCAGCTTCAGCTTGTCGCCGGTGGCGCGCAGCTTGGCCTCGCCGCCCCAGTACCACTGGTTGCGATACTCATGCCCCCCCTCGACGCAGGCCTGCCAGAGCTGCTTGAGATGGTCCGGAATGTCGGCCCAGCTCTTCTCGTTGACGAACCAGGAGCCGATCCAGGCGCCCGAGATGTTGTTGGTGGTGAAGTGGTCTGTCACGTCGGCCCAGCCGACCGTGTAGTCCTCGGTGATGCCCGACCAGCTCATGCCGTCGAGCTCGCCCGTCTGCACCGCCACCTGCACGTCCTCGTAGGGCAGCGACACGGGGATGACGCCGAACTGCGTGAGGAAGCGGCCTGCCGTCGGGAAGGTGTAGAGGCGAAGGCCCTGGAGGTCGGCCAGCGACACACCGAACAACCGTTCCATCTCGGGATTGACATAGACGTAGCGGCCCTGATCGTCCTTGATGAACGCAATGACCGGCCCTCCGTCCATGAACGGTCTCAGAGGCGGGTCGGTAGCGCCCATTCCGCCGGGGTCGGATTGGGAATCACTCATACCGGATCGAATCGATTATCGGCTGGTCCCTCCGACAGCACAGGGTGCACGGAAGATTCTCCGACGCCCGTCGGGGCTGGCCGCAGGCCCAGGGCGTGGCGGTGGAGCCCGACGCCAGCCAACGCATACGCCCCGGCCATGTAGAAGAGCGTCCACGGCAGCGCCTCCTGCTTCAACTCGAGCGCGATGAGAAGCGTGCCGATGGAGACGGCTGGCGCCAGCCACAGGTAGATGGACGAGCGGTGCAGCCACGCGTACGGAACCAGGTGGCCGGCGGCCACGGAGGCGAGCGCCACGCCCGTGGTGTGGGGGGCCAGGCCGAAGGCCAGCAGCACCATCGGGAGCGCCGCGATCTGGGACATCGCGAGCTGGATGGAGAGCGGCCGCAGGGGGTTGCCCGGGGACATCTCGCCCCACGCCATGCGGCGTTGCAGCAGGAAGGCCATGGGCAGGGCGACGTTGCCCTGGAAAAGGAGGACGAGGGCCGCCGTCTTCGTGGGCAGCCAGAGCGCGAGCAGGCCCGTAAGGAAGATGGTCAGGCCGAAGGAGAAGAGAAACGGGGCGCCGCCGGCGGAGCTGGCGGTGACTTCGGCGCGCGCGCGGGTCAGATCGAGGGACATGAGGGCCTCCTCCGTGAAAGGCACTGCCATCGTCGGTCGCCGGCGCGCCCGTCGCCAGTGAGCGGTGTCAGGCGCCCGGCATGACACCTGTCACCTCCAGCTGGCGGCCCGCGCGACCTCCGACGCGGGCGGCGGTAAGCTATTGCGCGATGCGCTGCACACGACTTGTCCTCACGCTGCTCCTGGCCTCCGCGTTCCCGGCGTTCGCGCAGGGGGACGAGCCCTTCTGGCCGGGGGCGAAATACGACCCCGCCATCCCCACCGTCCGCCAGGTGCTCGGCCACGAGTCGGGCGCCGAGATCACCCCGCCCGAGCAGGTGGGCGTCTACCTGCAGGCGCTGCAGAAGGCAGCGCCGACGCGCGCGCGCCTGTTCGAATACGCGCGCACCTGGGAGGGGCGTCCGCTCTGGCTGATGGTGATCGGTAGCCCGGACCGCATCGCGACGCTCGATCAGGTGAAGGCCGACCTGAAGAGGCTGGCCGACCCGCGCGGCGTGCCCGCCACCGAGCAGGAGCGCCTGGTGCGGGAGATGCCGGTGGTCGTGTGGCTCGTGCACGGCGTCCACGGCAACGAGATCTCCTCGTCCGACGCGGCGATGCTCGAGGCGTACCACCTGCTGGCCTCGCAGGGCGACGCCGACGTGGACACGGTGCTGCGCGACGCGCTCGTGCTCATCGACCCGATGCAGAACCCGGACGGCCGGGCCCGCTTCGTGTTCCAGAACCTGCAGGGACGCGCGGCCGTGCCCGATCCCACGCCCTACAACGCGGAGCACGACGAGCCGTGGCCCGGCGGGCGCTCGAACCACTACCTCTTCGACATGAACCGCGACTGGTTCGCGCAGACCCAGCCCGAAACGCGCGGCCGCATCCAGGTGGCGCGCGACTACTGGCCGCACGTGAACGTGGACCTGCACGAGCAGGGCGGCGACAACACGTACTACTTCGCGCCGCCGGCCGATCCGCTGAACCCGCACATCACGAAGGATCAGATCGACGCGTTCGACCTCTTCGGGCGCGCCAACGCCGCCCGCTTCGATGCGCGCGGATGGCCGTACTTCATCCGCGAGGTGTACGACTCGTTCTATCCGGGCTACGGCGAGTCGTGGCCCATCTTCCAGGGCTCCATCGGGATGACCTACGAGCAGGCGTCGGCGCGCAGCCTCTCGTTCGCGAGGAGCGACGGCACCACCCTCACGTTCCGTGAGGGCGTCATGCACCACTTCAACGCCGCCATCGTCACGGCCGTCACCGCTGCGAAGAACCGCGAGCGGCTCGTGCGCAACTTCCTCGAGTACCGTAAGAGCGCGGTGGCGGAAGGCGAGAAGGGCCCGGCGCGCGAGTACGTGCTGGTGCCCGGGCACGATCCGTCCCGCGCGGCCGTGCTGGCGAAGAACCTGGCCACGCAGGGCATCGAGGTGCGGCGGACGGCCGAGCCCATCACGGTGGGCACGCGCAAGGTGCCCGCCGGCGCGTATCTCGTGTCGCACGCGCAACCGTCGGGGCGCCTCATCCGCAACCTGCTCGAGGCGCACATCCCGCAGCCGGACGACTTCATCAGGCGCCAGGAGGAGCGGCGCGCACGCCGGCAGCCGGACCAGATCTACGACATCACGGCGTGGAGCCCGCCGCTGCTGTACGACGTGGAGGTACTGACCAGCCCCTCGGCCATCACGGCAAAGGCCGAGATGCTGCCGATGGCCTACGACGCGCCGCCGGCCCCGCGCACCGTCGCCCAGGGGAAGGTGGGGTACCTGATGCCGTGGGGATCCGCTGCCGCGGCGCTCGCCGCCGAGGCGCTGCCCGGCGGCATCCGCATGCACAGTGTCGGCGGCGCCTTCACGCTGGGCGGCCGCAGCTATCCCATCGGCACGGCGGTGATCCGGAACGCCGGCAACCCCGCGGACCTGCACGCGCGGCTCTCGGCGCTGGCCACGAAGCACGGCGCGGAGATCGTGCCCATCGACACGACGTACGTGGAGTCGGGCATCTCGCTCGGCAGCAACGAGGCGGAGTTCCTGAAGGCGCCGCGCGTGCTGCTGGCCTGGGACGCGCCTACGCAGTCGCTCTCGGCGGGCTGGACGCGCTACACGCTCGAGCGGCGGTTCGGGCAGCCCGTCACCGCCGTCCGCGTGTCGTCGCTCGCCCGTGCCGATCTCTCCGACTTCGACGTCATCGTCCTCCCGTCGGGCAACTACGGGAGCAGCATCAACGAGGCGCTGCTCACGCGCCTCAAGGACTGGCTGCGCGCCGGGGGCACGCTCATCACGCTGGCCGAGGCCTCTCGCTGGGCCACCGGCGAGAACATCGGCCTGCTCGACACCAAGGCGCTCCTCAAGAACGGGAACCTCGACGTGCCCGGAGACAAGCCGGCGCCGGGAATGCCCCGGACAGGTGCGGCAGGAGGGGCGGGTGCCACGGGTGCAGCAAGTGCGGGCGCGCCAGGTGCCGGCGGGGCGTCAAGTGGGTCCGGGGCGAAGCCGCCGGCGCCGGCGTCCTCGACGAGCAGGCCCCCTGCGACCTCTGCATCACCTGCGGCATCTGCGGCCAAACCCTCTGCGCCATCTGCGGCCAAGCCAGCGACGTCATCTGCGGCCCCGTCGGCGTCTGCGCCATCCGGAGATCCATCGGTGTTCGATTACGACAAGGCCATCCAGCCCGAGCGCGAGCGTCCCGACGCGCAGCCCGGCGCCATCCTTCGCATCGCCATCGACCAGGACCACTGGCTCTCGGCGGGGCAGGACGGCGAGACGCAGGCGATGATCGAGGGCAACCGCGTGTTCGCCCCCATCACCCTCGACAAGGGCCGCAACGTCGGCGTCTACGTGAAGAAAGACCGCCTCATCGCATCCGGCCTCATCTGGCCCGAGAACCAGGACCTGCTCGTGCAGAAGGCCTTCCTGGTGCACCAGCCGTTCGGACAGGGACACGTGATAGCCTTCGCCGAGGACGCCAACTACCGCGCCTTCAGCGAGGGCACCATGCTGCTGTTCATGAACGCCGTGCTGCTGGGGCCTGGTTACTGAGACATGTCCATTGATGATTGCCGATTGATGATTGGGTGATTCATTTCGTGATTGGCGATTGGGCATTGGCGCATTTGGATTGGCGCATTGCGGCATTGAGGCATTGAGGCATTGGGGGGATCGAGGCAATGACTATGACGACTCGGACGCTTCGCGTGGGCATGGTCGCGGTCGCCGTTGCGGTCGCGGCCCTGGTTGCTGGCCGCGACACCAGGGCTCAGGGGATGGCGCCGTACTATCCGCCGGCAGGCAGCTGGGCGAAGAAGGCGCCGGCGGAGCTTGGCATGGATCCGGCGCTGCTGGCCGAGGCGGTCAAGTTCGCGGAGAGCCGCGAGTCCACCCGCGAGGTCGATTTCTCGGATCAGGAGCGCATCTTCGGGTCGCTGCTGGGTTCCGTGCCGACCAAACGCGCGCGGACCAACGGGCTGGTCGTCTACAAGGGGTACATCGTCGCCGAGTTCGGTGACACCACGTGGGTGGATCCCACCTACTCGGTGGCCAAGAGCATGCTGGCGACGGTCGCCGGCATTGCCGTGCGCGACGGGAAGATCGGCGTGGACGACCCGGTGGGCAAGACCGTCACCGACGGCGGCTACGACTCGCCCCGCAACTCCCAGGTCACCTGGAAGATGCACCTGCAGCAGGAGACCGAGTGGGAAGGCGAGATGTGGGGCAAGAAGCACGACTTCGTCGGGAAGGCCGCGTTCGGCGAAGGCGAGCGCAAGCCCCGTGAGCTGCAGCGCCCCGGCGCGCACTACGAGTACAACGACGTGCGCATCAATCGCCTCGGCCTCTCGCTGCTGCGCGTGTTCAGGAAGCCGGTCCCGGAGGTCTTCCGTGATGAGGTCATGGACGTGATCGGCGCGTCGAACGCCTGGAAGTGGGTGCCGTACCACAACAGCTACGTGGACGTCGACGGCCGGCGCATGGCCTCGGTGAGCGGCGGCACCCGGTGGGGCGGCGGCGTATGGATCCACTCGTGGGACATGGCGCGCTTCGGTTACCTGTGGCTGCGCGGGGGGAAGTGGGGCGACCGGCAGATCCTGCCGCCCGCCTACGTGAAGGCCGCGGTGTCCGCGAGCGCCCACGGACCGGACTACGGCTACCTGTGGTGGCTGAACACGAACGGCAAGAACTACCCGGGCCTGCCGACCAATGCCTACGGCGCCCGCGGCGCGGGCAGCAACACCATCACCATCTCTCCCGATCACGACCTGGTGGTCGTGTGGCGCTGGCACCGCGGGAACGAGGCGGAGTTCGTCAAGCGGGTGATCGCGGCAATCAAGTAGCCGCGACGCCTTACGTGTCGCCGCCGCCGCGGGACGGCGGCTTGTCGTCCGACTGGGCGTCCGCCATCATGCGGGCCGCCTTGGTCCGGCAATCCACGCACCGGGCCAGGTGCGTGAGCATGGCCGCCCGGGCGGTGTCGGACACATGCCGCCAGCAGAAGGCCGCCAGCTCCTGGGCCGAGGGGCACGACGACCGGCCGGCGTCCGTGCCGGCCATCACAACACCCGCGTCGCACGGTGCAGTACGCGCGGGACGTGGGCGGACGGTCGTCCCACCACCTCGGCGACGTCGCCGGGCGATACGCCAAGAGCCGTCAGGGCTGCGCAGAGCTCTGCGTGAATCGTTGCCAGGCGACGATAGAGCTTCTTCGGGTCAGTGCCGAGCATGGCGGCGATCTGGCTGACGCGCAGCCCCTGTTCGTGGCGCATCCGGAGCAGGACCTGATCAGCGGCAGGCAGCCGTCGCACCACGCGCTCGAGGCACTGGCCCAGCCGGCGTCCGCACCGGTCACGTTGCTGGTTCATCAGCGCCATCCACGGATCGGAGGCGTGGTCCGCGACCAGCCGCACCCTGTCGATGTCGACGAATCGCCGCCGCACGTGGGGCCCGCGCGCCACCAGGTGCTCGGCGAGCGCCGGCTCGAGCCTGGTCCCGGTCGCCGCGACGAGCAGGCGGTGCGCTTCGTCTGCGGAGTGGCCATCCCGGCGGACCAGGCGTTCGAACTGCACCGCCTGGGGGCCCAGCCGTCGCGCTTCCGCCGAGGGACGCCACTTGCCCCAGCGCGCGGTCCGCCAATCAAGGAGCAGGCGTTCGGCCACCACCGCGATGTAGGTGTGCACGCGGCTGTCGCCACGGTAGCCGCGCAGCACGCGGTAGTCGTCGCGCGTGAGGTGGGCGCACAGCCGCGACAGGATCTCCTCGCGGTCCTCGGCGGGAACGCGGCGACGGCGCGCGACACGGGCGACCACGATGCGGACCTGGTCGAAGTTGTCCTGGAGCCACGCCCGGGGATCCAGGAGGGGAGCGGCGGCCGCCGGGGAAGGATCGGGCTGCATGCTCCCCCTAAACGTCGCCAGGACCGGAACCGAACATCCTGGGACCAACAGCTGAGCAATACCTGGGACGAACCGCGAAAACACGATCCTGCGTCCGTCACTCTTCGTGGACCTCGCCCCGAGCCGGTTTCTCCGGGGGGAGACCGGCTCTCCTGTCCCTGGAGCCTTCGGGTTCCGGACCCATGGAGGCGGGGTCCTCTTACTTCCCCGCCCGCTGGCGCACCGCCGCTTGCACGGGTTTGCAGCACGTCCTCTTGAGCTTTGCAGGTGTGCCCTCCATAATCCGGGGCAGTGTGGATCCACCCCCGGCACCACCGGCCGACCCCTATTCCGCTCATGCGGACCTGATCGAACGCATCCTCACGCGCTCGTGTCGGGTGCATCGCCTGCAGGCCGACGCGGCGGACGAGTTCCGCTCGTGGGCGCGGCTCCGCCTCATCGATCACGATCAGGCCATCCTGCGCAAGTTCAGCGGGCGCAGCACGATGCGGACGTTCCTCCTCACCGTGGTCGAGCGGCTGTTCCTCGACTGGCGCAACCACGAATGGGGCAAGTGGCGGCCGACGAACGAGGCAAGACGCCTCGGCGACCTGGCCATCGAGCTCGAGAAGCTCGTCCTGCTCTGCCGCTGGCTCATCGACATCACCAACAACTTCGTG
>CAZLBU010000119.1:0-8355 GCA_964557815.1 uncultured Bifidobacteriaceae bacterium
AACCCGTTGAGGGCGGGCCTTGGCGCCCTCGCCATCGCCGTCGCCGTGGCCACAATCGTGCTCGTGGTATCGGCGCTCGACGGCATCGCGCGCTACGCGCGGCAGACGACGGCGCGGACCTTCGGCGCCGACACCTTCCTCATCGCGCAGGTGGCGTCTCCGGGAAGCGTGTCGCGGCGCGAACTGCAGGAGCAGCTTCAGCGCAACCCGCCGATTCGCCGCTCCGAGCTGAAGTTCCTCGAGCGCCATGCCGGCGGTCTCGTGCTGTACGCCCCCAACGCCCAGACCCGGGCCGACGTGACCTCCGGCGGGCGGAAGTTCGAGGGCGCGTCGGTGACCGGCACGACCTGGGAGATCGCCGAGCTGCGCGACCTCACGATTGGCCGGGGACGCTTCTTCCGGGCGGACGAGGACGGGCGGGGCGAGCCGGTGGCGATTGTCGGCGCCGACGTGGTCGACGCGCTCTTCCCCGGCGTGGATCCGCTCGGGCAGCCGATGCGCCTTGCGGGCCGGCGATTCACGGTCATCGGGATTCAGGAACGGCAGGGGCAGTCGGGCGGCGTCTCGCTCGACAAGTACGTCTGGATTCCGCTGCTGGCCTACGAGCGCGCGTTCGGCGCACCGGCCTCCCTTCAGATCTTCGCGAAGGCCACCGGCGACCGGCCCTCGGTGCTGGGTGAGGACCGCGCGCGCGTCTCGCTTCGCGCCCGCCGGGCGCTCGGGCCCGGCGTGCCCGACACCTTCGACATCCTCACGCCTGACGCCGCCCGTGACTTCGTCGCGAACCTGTCGGAGCGCATCGGCGCGGCGGCGGGGCCGATCTCGCTGATGGCCCTGCTGGCCGCGATCGTGGTCATCACCAACACGGTGCTCGTCTCCGTCACCCAGCGCACGCGCGAGATCGGCCTGCGCCGGGCCGTCGGCGCCCCGCGCGTGCAGATCATGCGCGAGGTGCTGGCCGAGTCGGCGCTCGTGGCGGTCATCGGCGGCGCCGCGGGCACGGCCGCCGCCGTGGCCCTGGTCGCGATGGCGGCGAGGGCCTTCGACCTTCCACTCACCGTGGCGCCGGCGACCGTGGCCGTCAGCCTGGCCGCCTCGGGCCTGAGCGGGCTGGTCGCCGGCTGGTACCCCGCGCGCCGCGCGGTGCACCTCGACGTAGTCACTGCGATGAGGTCGGAGTAGCCCATGGCGACCGCGCCCATCCAGGAGTCGGTGGCGAGCGAGCTGCGGGAGGCCGCCGTGCTCGCCGTCGAGTCCATCCGCTCACAGCCGGCCCGTTCCGCCCTCGCCATCATCGGTGTCGTCATCGGCATCGTGACGGTGGTGCTGGTGTCGTCCACGCTGGTGGGCCTGCGCAACAGCGTGGCGCTGCTCTTTCGCGAGTTGGGCACGGACAACATCTTTGCCTTTCACACGAGCGGGGAGCCGTACGCCGCCGGCACCTCGCAGGACGTCAAGCGGCCGCCCTTGAAGGCGGAGTTCGCCCCAAGGATCGCGGCGCTCGGCCCTTCCATTCGGGACGTCGGCATCGAGCTCATCGTCCCCGTCGTCACCGGGACGCGCGCGATCACTGCCCGAGCGGGCACCAACGAGTCCGACACGCTGCTCGTCGAAGGCATCTCGCCGAACTTCTACGATGTCGTGGGCGCCGAGTTCACCGGAGGCCGCCCGTTCACCGACTACGAGGAGCGCGCCCGCGCCCAGGTGGCGGTGCTCGGGTCCAGCATCGCGCGCGCGCTGTTCGGGGCGCGATCGTCCGTGGGCCAGTCGTTCCTGCTGGGCGGCGACCGCTACTACGTGGTGGGAGAACTGGCGCCGCGTCGGGGCACGTTCTTCGGCGAGAACCGGAACGATCGCGTGGTGGCCATCCCGGTGAACACGGCCCGCCTGAAGTACCCGGACGCGGAGAACACGGTCCTGTACATCCGCGCGTTCCCGGGCCTCCGGGAAGAGGCGCGCCTGGAGGCCGCCACCATCCTGCGCCTGCTTCGGAACGTGCCGCCGAGCGAACCCGACAACTTCGCGCTGAATACCGCCGACCAGATCATCGCGCAGTTCGACCGGCTGGGCTTCCAGATCTTCCTGGCCACCGTCGCGCTGGCTGCCGTGAGCCTGGTCATCGGTGGCATCGGCATTGCGAACGTGATGATCATCAGCGTCACCGAGCGCACCCGCGAGATCGGGGTCCGCCTGGCGATTGGCGCCAAGCGCGGCGAGGTCCTTCGCCAGTTCCTTTTCGAGGCGGCCATCCTATCGGGCGCCGGCGGGCTGGCGGGCGTCGTGCTGGCCACCGCGCTCGGGCTGCTGGCGGCGTTGCTGGCCCCCACGTTCCCGGCCATGCCTCCGCTGTGGGCCGTGCTGTCGGGACTGACCACGTCGGTGTTCGTTGGTATTCTGGCGGGGTACTGGCCGGCCAGGCGCGCAGCGAAGCTGGATCCGGTCGAGGCCCTGCGCTACGAATGACCGACGGTCCCCACGTCCCTCACATCGTCATCGTCGGCGGCGGGTTCGCGGGGCTCGATGCGTCCCGCGCGCTGGCGCGCGCGCCCGTGCGCGTCACGCTGGTCGATCGGCACAATCACCACGTCTTCCAGCCGCTGCTGTACCAGGTCGCCACGGCAGGGCTCTCCCCCGGCGACATCGCGTCGCCCATCCGCTGGATCCTCCGGCGGCAGGCCAACCTCCGCGTGCTGCTGGCGACCGTCGAGCGCATCGATCCCGCCGCGAAGTATCTCCACCTGGACGGCGGGCAGACGCTGGCGTACGACGCGTTGATCGTCGCCACGGGGGTGACACACTCGTACTTCGGCCACGACGACTGGCAGCCTCGTGCGCCCGGCCTCAAGACCCTCGACGACGCGCTCGAGATCCGGAAGCGGGTGCTGCTGGCGTTCGAGAAGGCCGAGCGCGAGACGGATCCCGTGCGCCAGCGCCGGCTGCTCACCTTCGTGATCGTCGGCGGCGGTCCAACCGGCGTGGAGCTGGCCGGTGCCCTCGCCGAAATCGCCCGCCAGGCGCTGCGGTCCGAATTCGACAACGTCGATCCGGCGTCTGCCCGCATTCTCCTGCTCGAGGCCGGCCCGTCCATCCTGACGACGTTTCCGGAGTCACTGCGCGCGTCGGCACGCCGGTCCCTCACCCGGCTCGGCGTCCAGGTGCGCGAGGGGACAGCGGTCACGGCCATCGACGAGGGCGGGGTGATGCTCGGCGGCGAGCGCATCGAGGCCGACACGGTGCTCTGGGCGGCCGGGGTGCAGGCCTCGTCGCTCGGCCGGTGCTTCGGGACCGAGCTGGATCGTGCGGGGCGGGTGGTCGTCGAGCCGGACCTGTCCGTGCCTGGGGTTCTCGACGTGTTCATCGCCGGCGACCTGGCGTCGTTCACCCACCAGACCGGGAAGCCGCTGCCGGGGGTGGCGCAGGCAGCCAAGCAGCTGGGTCGGCATGCCGCTCGCAATGCCGTGCGGCGCCTGTCGGGCGAGCCGACGCAGCCGTTCCGCTACCTCGATCCCGGGAACCTGGCGACCATCGGCCGGAACGCGGCCATCGCCGATTTCGGCTTCCTGCGGCTGTCGGGCTACCTCGGCTGGCTCTTCTGGGTGTTCCTCCACATCTTCTTCCTGATCGGCTTCCGCAATCGCGCGTCGGTGATGCTGCAGTGGGCCATCTCCTACGTGACGTACCAGCGCAGCGTCCGTCTGATCACGCACGACGACTGATCGGCTGCGTGGTATTCTCGGCCCGCGGCGGCGCGGGGGCATCGTGATCCCTGGGACTTCCCTCGGTCCATACCGGGTCGTGCGGCCGCTGGGTGCCGGCGGGATGGGTGAAGTGTGGCTCGCCGACGACACGCGCCTGGGCCGGCCTGTCGCGCTCAAGACGGTTCGCGCCTCGGACGATCAGGACACGCGCGGACGCGAGCGGCTCATGCGTGAGGCGCGCGCCGCCGCCAGCCTGACGCACCCCGGTATTGCCGCGGTCCACGACGTCCTCGACCACAACGGACATGTGGTGCTCGTGTTCGAGTTCGTGGAAGGGGAGACCCTGCACGCGCGGCTGTCACGCGGGGCCGTGCCCCTTCCCGAGGCCACGGACATCGCCGTCCAGCTGGCCGACGCGCTCGACGCCGCTCATCGCCACGGCGTCGTCCACCGCGATCTGAAGCCGGCCAACGTCATCCTCACGCCCGAGGGCGGCGCCAAGATCCTCGACTTTGGTGTCGCGCGCACGCTGCTGTCCGACTCGGCCACGACCGTGGCCGGAGGCGCCACGAGCGTCTGCGACATCGTCGGCACGCCCGGGTACGCGGCGCCCGAGCAGTGGGTGTCGGGCCAGGTGGACGCGCGCGCCGATCTCTTCGCACTGGGCGTGATGCTGTTCGAGATGGTGGCGGGCCGGCGGCCGTTTCCCGGCCACGACGCCCTGGCGCTCGCGCAGGTCATGCTCTCCGAGGACGCGCCGCGGCTTCGAAGCGTCGTCCCGGCCATCCCCGGACACCTCGACGATCTCGTCGCGTCACTGCTGGCGCGCGATCCGCAGCAACGGCCCGCGTCGGCACACGACGTGGTGCGGGCGCTCCGGCCGCGGCCGACGACGACGCGTGCCAACGGACGAGTCCCACGGCGCCCGCTGACACGGCGGGCGCTGGTGACCGCGGCCCTGCTCCTGGCGCTCGTTGGCGGTCTGGTGGGATGGCTCCGGCAGCGGACGGCCACCGTTGCGCCTGGGCCGGCTGCCGTGCCGGTGGTGGCGGTGCTGCCGCTCAGCAGCCTCGGCGCGGATCCGTCCCGGGACTACGTCGCCGCGGGCGTGGCCGACAGCCTGATCACGAGCCTCGCGATGCTGCCGGGCGTCACGGTGCTCTCGCGTGGGGCCGTCGCGGAGGCCCGCGAGCGATCGCGCGATATGGAAGCGCTGGTCAAGGACCTGGGCGCGACGTTCCTCGTCGAGGGCAGCGTGCAGCAGTCCGGGGAGCGCCTCCACGTCTCGCTGACGCTCGTTCGGCCGGATCGTTCGATTGCCTGGGCCGAGGCGTTTCCGGGTACGTTGAACCAGATCTTCGACCTCCAGTCGCGGCTCGCCCAATCCGTCACCTCGGCTCTCCGCGTCCACGTGTCCGGGCTGCGCGCCGTGCGCCCGGATCTCCCGCCCACCGCGAGCCCCGCGGCGCTCGAGGCCTACTGGCAGGGGCGCTCGTTGCTCGAGCGCCGCGACGTGCAGGGCAATCTCGACGAGGCGGTGGCCGCCTTCTCGGAGGCCATCCGGATCGATCCGCGCTTCGGGCTCGCACATGCGGCGCTGGCCGAGACCTGCTGGCGGCAATACGGGGAGACCCGCGATCCGCAGTGGATGACGCGGGCCAACGACAGCAGCACGACGGCACTCCGGCTCGCTCCCGACCGGCCCGAGGTCCGGTACACGCTGGCGGTCGTGCTCGCCGGAGGCGGCCGGCTGGCGGAAGCCGCCGAGGAGCTGCGGCATGCCCTGGTCCTGTGGCCGAACTTCGACGAAGCGAGGCGGCAACTCGGCCAGGTCCTCGCGCGCGAAGGCCGCATCGACGAGGCGGTCGTGGAGTTCCAGCGCGCCATTGATCTGCGCCCCGGCTACTGGGGCCATTACAGCGATCTCGGCCTCGCCCTCTTCAATGCCGGACGCTACCCGGAGGCGGCAACGGCCTTCGAGGAGCTGACGCGGCTGCAGCCCGACAACCACTACGGATATCAGCAGTTGGGCGCCGTCTACCAGACCCTGGGCGACAACGAGCGCGCGCTCGCCAGCTACGAGCGGTCCATCGCCATTCGACCGTCACCCGGCGCCGTCAGCAACATCGGCACGATCCACTATCAGCGGGGCGACTACGCCCGGGCCGTCGAGGCGTACAGGCGGGCCGTGGACCTGCGCCCGAACGAGCCGGACTTCCACCGCAACCTGGGGGATGCCTACCGTCGGCTCGGCCGTCGGCGGGAGGCGCGTGAGGCCTACGAAACGGCCGTGGCACTGGCCGAGGCCGAGCTCAAGGTCAATCCAGCAGATGCCGAGCGGCTGGCGTCGCTGGGTGTGCTGCTCGCCAAGTCGGGTCAGGCCGAGATGGCACGGGCGCGCGTCGATCGCGCCACGGCGATGGCGCCGGAGAACATCCACGTGCGCTTCGCCAGCGCGGTCGTGCACGCGCTGGCGGGACAGTCCACGGAGGCCCTGGCCGCGCTGAAGGAGGCCATCGACGGTGGATACAGCCCGTCCATCGTGGCGGCCGAAGAGGACCTCGAATCCCTGCGCCGCCTGCCGGAGTTCGATGCACTGCTCGCTTCGGACCTACACAAAGGAGCTCCCCAATGAGCATCGGAATGGCATCTTTCATCTCCCTGCTGGTCGGCCTCGGCGCCGGCGTCCTGGGATTGCGGGCGCTCTCCGCCTCCGGAAAGCACACGACCATTACGGTCGGCAAGGGTCAGCGGGGATGGCAGAGCCGGACGGGCGATCGGACCGTGCGGCTCAGGCGGCTCATGTCCATGCGCTGGCACATCGAGGAGGAGACGCCGCTGCCGCGCGAGGCGCACATCGAGCTGCGATTCGCGGGCGACAACAGCCCGTTCACGGATCGGCGGCCGAAGGACGACCGCCGGTCACGGCGCACGATTGGCGCGCTCGTGCCCAGCGGCGTCGAGAACGCCTCCTACAAATACGAGGTCTGGCTCGTCGATGGCGAGGCCGAATCCAGACTCGAGGATCCGGTGATCGTCATCGAGGGGAAGCGCGGCTAGCGCCGCTCGGGCACGACCACGCGCCCGGCGAGCGTCGTCGTGAACTGCCCATCCCTGCGCGCCCAGCGGCCGTTGACCAGGATGTCGGTCATCCCCTCCGCGAGCTGGTGCGGGTCCTGATAGGTGGCGGCGTCGTTCACCTGGGCGAGGTCGAAGATCAGCAGGTCAGCGTAGGCGCCCGCGCGGATCTGCCCGCGGTCCTTCAGGCCGAATACCGTGGCGGGGAGCGAGGTCATCGTGCGAATCGCATCGGCCAGGCCAAGGGCGCCGCGCTCGCGGACGTAGCGCTTCAGCTTGCGCGGGAACGCGCCGTACGCACGCGGGTGCGGCTTGCCCTGGCCCATGGGCACCAGGTCCCCGTCGGTGCACGTCATGGTCCACGGCTGCCGCATGATGTGCTCGATGTCGTCCTCGGACATGTTGAAGGAGACGAGGCTGGCGTCGCCCTTTTCCAGCATCTGCAGGGCGTACTCCTCCGGCGGAACCCTGGCTTTCGCGGCCAGCTCGGACAGGCGCTGGCCCTCGAAGGACGGATCTGCCGCGTAGCGGCTGATCATCAGCGTGTCGGCGCCGCCGCGCCGGGCGATGTTCGTCTTCACGGCCTCGCGAATCTCCTCGCGCAGCTCGCCGCGGATGCGCTTCATCATCGCCTCGCGTCCCCCCACCTGCGCGGAGCGCGGCATCAGCGCCCCGACGATGCCCGTGCCGCTGGCTTCGTAGGCGTACTGATCGGCGAAGACCTGCACGCCGCGCGTGCGGGCGGCCTCGATGTGCTCGACGAGCGTCTTCGACAGGCCCCAGCTGCCGGGCCCCAGTGCCTTCATGTGCGACACCACACCGATGACGCCGGCCTGCTCGGCCACGGCGATCACCTCGTCCACCGCCGCGACGACGCCGATGGTGTAGTCCGCCTCGTCCCGGATGTGGCTGGAGTAGACACCGCCGAAGGGTGCGGTGGCCTTCGCGACGGCCACGACCTCCGCGGTCTTCGAGTAGCTGCCGGGCGCGTAGTAGAGGCCGCTCGACAGGCCCAGCGCGCCGGCCAGCATGCCCTGCCGCGCGAGTTCGGCCATCCTCGCCACCTCGCCGGCGTCCGGGTCGCGGTCCGACATGCCCATCACCTGCTGGCGGATGGAGCCGTGCGGCACGAACATCCCGACGTTCACGCCGATGCCCTGCTTCTCGTAGGTGGCGCGCTGCGTCCTGAGGTCCACGGGCCCGCCGCCGTCAGGATTCACGAACACGGTCGTGATGCCCTGCGCCAGCACGGGCTGGCCGTGCTTCAGTTGATCAGTGAGCAGGCCCGGACCGGCATGGGAGTGGACGTCGATGAAGCCGGGCGTGACGTAGCGATCCTTCGCGTCGACGTCGATAGGTGCGCTTGCGTGCAGCATCGGCGCGACGGCTTCAATACGTTCGCCGGTGATACCGATGTCCGCCCGGTACCACGGGTTGCCCGTGCCATCCAGCACGCGTGCGTTCCGGATGAGGATGTCGAACGCCCTCAAGCCCGGGACGAAAGGCGCGGGCGGCGGCCCCTGCTCGGCCCGAACCGCCGTCCACACCGTTGTCACCAGCATGACGGCCACGACCATCC
>CAZLBU010000120.1:0-8310 GCA_964557815.1 uncultured Bifidobacteriaceae bacterium
CCATGCCGAGCGTGAGAGTACAGGCGGCCAGCGCGAGAGCCCCTCGTCCGAATGCGTGAATGTGCATGAATTTCGCTCAGTTTTATCACAGATCCATGCCTTACGGACGCGGTAGCGGCTGGAGCTCTGGGGCGAACACCAACCATCCCCGGGCCAGCGCCGTGGCCAGCGCCGTGAGGAAGGCGGCCAGGTCCATAGGGCCGGCCCGACCGACACACGCGTCGAACAGGTCCGGCACCTGGCGGAACGACGGCGCCAGGTCCACCATCGTGACTACGTCGATATCGTGCAGGAACCGGACCCCGGCCGGATCGCCCGAGGTGACCAGGCGCGGCTCGAGTACGATCTCGTGCCCGGCGATGGCCGGCCGCATCTCGAGGCGCACGTTCGGGCCCCGGCGCACGCGGAGCTCGGGTGCCAGGCGGAGGCGATCGTAAGCGGCCTGCACCCCGGCGCGCTCCCGCTCTTCGCGGTCCCGCCGCTCGTCCCACTCGCCGATCTCGGCTCGCTCCGCCCAGAAGGGGTGGGCCTGCCCTTCAGCCGCGTCGTGGAGGAAACGGCGAGTCAACATCAGAAAGTTGGCGTAGACCTCGGCCTCGCGCGCCGCGAAGAACCCGAGCGCCGCGGAGGCC
This sequence comes from uncultured Bifidobacteriaceae bacterium, assembly GCA_964557815.1. Lineage (GTDB taxonomy): Bacteria > Acidobacteriota > Vicinamibacteria > Vicinamibacterales > UBA2999 > VFZN01. The sequence continues at coordinate 633 of CAZLBU010000120.1, forward strand.
ATCGACGGGTTCGACACGGCGGTGTGCGTGGAGATGGCGGCCAGCCAGCCGGAAGCCAGGGCCTTCTTCACGCCGGCCGACGAGAGGGGATCCACGAACGACGCGGCATCACCCACGACCAGCCAGTCGGCCCCGGCGTAGGTTGTGGAGGCGTACATCGACGCGTCCCAGCCCGCGGGCCCGGACTCGAGCGTCGCCGGTTCCAGCAGGGCCCGTAACCGGGCGGTTTTTCCAACCTCGCCGAGGTACGTGGTCCGGGCGCCGTCACCGCGAGCCAGGTCCGTCGTGCGCGGGTCCACCATGACGGCCACGGCCCGCCGGGTTTCGTCCAGGGGCACGGACCAGGCCCATCCGTCGGCATAGGACTCGATGAGCGTGTGGGTGGAATCCGGCAGCGGCCAGGCGCCAGCGCTTCGCCACGTGGCGGCCAGCGCCACGGTCCGGTGGCCCGCTTCCATGCGGCGGCCGGCACGCACGCGGGCGAGGAGCCCCGCACGTCCCGTGCAGTCCAGGCGGAAGATGGCAGGCAGCGCGGCGGCGTCCTCCGGGGTGAGCAGGCGCCGCTCCACCCGCGCGCCCGCGCGCTCGGCTTCGGCCAGCATCACCCGCTCGAGCACATCGGACGTGGCCTGCCATCCGCGCGCGTCGTGGGCGAACATCTCTACGCGTGGCTCGCCCCGTCCCCACCACACCGTGTTGCCCGTGGTGCGCACGAACCCGGCGCCGTCGATGGCATCGCGGATGCCGAGCAGGTCGAAGAACTTCCCGCAGCTGGGCGTCAGCGATTCGGCCAGCGAAGCGCCCGTGCCCACCGGCCTCGTCACGATGGTCACGGCATGGCCCCACGACGCCAGGAGCCGCGCAGCGGTGCAGCCGGCCGGGCCGGCGCCGAAGACCAGGATGTCGGGAATACCCACTCCGCAGGATTATCCCCGGGGTTACACTTCACGCACCATGCCGGGCTTCCTCTCGCGTGTGGGCGAATGGCTGCGACAGCCCGGAACGGCAGAGACGCTCGCGCCCGGTCCTGTTCGCCAGGGTGGCCCGCTCCCATGGGCCGAGCCATCTGCTTCCTTCGCATGGTCGCTGCACGCCCGTCTCCGTGCGCCGGGCCGGAACCTTTGCGTCTCGCCGTTCAGCGTGCACGCCGTGCTGACCATGGCGATGGCCGGCGCAAGGGGGGCGACGGCGCGCGAGATGCAGACCGTCCTCCATCACCCTGATGACGAGGAGGTGCACGCCACGATTGGCCGGCTCTGCCGCGATCTGGTGGCTGCGGCGAATGGCATGGACGTCCGGTTGGCCAACTCGCTCTGGGTGGACGATGCGGTGGCCCTGCTGCCGGCCTACGAGGCGGTGGTGGCCGCCTACTACGGATCGGCGGTCCGTGCGGTCAGCTTACGCACCGAGGCCGGCCGCGTGTGCGCCGCGATCAACGCGTGGGTCAACGAGCACACGCGGGGGCGCATCTCTGATCTGGTACGCGGCCTCGATTCTCAGACGAGGCTGGTGCTCGTCAACGCGGTCACGCTGAAGGCGGTATGGGAGGAGCCGTTCCTGCGGCGCCGCACGGAGCACGCCTCCTTCACTCGCGAGGACGGAACCGTCATCCAGGTGCCGATGATGCACAACCGGCGCGTCACCGGATACGTGCAGCAGCGCGGGCTCCAGGCCATCGACCTCGCGTACGAGGGATCGCGCTGGTCGATGCTCGTCGTCCTCCCGAATGCCGGAACGCCCCTGAGCCGCGCGGAAGACACACTCCAGGCCGCATCGCTCAGCGCGCTCGTCCATCGTGCACGCCCGCGGGAGGTCGACGTGTGGCTCCCCCGCTTCTCGCTGTCGTGCCGGATGGACGACCTCTCGGGCACCCTCGCCGCGATGGGCATGCCCTCGGCGATGGATCGACCTCGCGCGGACTTCTCGGGCATGAACGGTCACGCTGCGCCGCATGAGGACGCGCTGCTCATCTCGTCGGTGATCCACGAGGCGACCATCGACGTGGACGAAGCCGGGACGGAAGCCACGGCGGCAACTGCCGTGGTGGATGGTGACGCGGCCCCTTCCTGGAGCCGCCGGCCGCCTCCTGTGCCCGTCTTCCGAGCGGACCGGCCCTTCCTCTTCGTCATCCGGCACCGCGAGAGCGGCACCATCCTCTTCATGGGCCGCGTGGCGGACCCGACCACGAAAGACTGATGCCCGCGCCCGTCCTCATCGTCACCGGCGCCAGCCGCGGCATCGGCGCGGCAACGGCCCGTCTTGCCGGCGCGCGCGGCTACGCGGTGTGCGTGAACTACCTCCGAAACCGTGACGCGGCCGAGCAGGTGGTGCGCGACATCGAGCGGGCCGGGGCCCGTGCCATCGCCGTCGCCGCCGACGTCTCCCGCGAGGCCGACGTCGTCCGCCTCTTCCGGACCGCCGCCGAGGCGCTCGGGCCGCCGTTCGGACTGGTGAACAACGCGGGCATCCTGGAGACGCAGATGCGGGTGGACCAGATGGACGCGGCTCGCCTTGCGCGCGTCTTCCAGGCGAATGTCGTCGGCGCTTTCCTCTGCGCGCGCGAGGCCGTGCGCCATATGTCCACGGCGCACGGCGGCGCCGGCGGCGCCATCGTGAACGTCTCGTCGGTCGCGGCGCGCACGGGCTCCCCCGGCGAGTACGTGGACTACGCCGCATCGAAAGCCGCCATCGACGCCATGACCATCGGCCTGGCGCAGGAGGTGGCGCTCGAGGGCATCCGCGTGAACGCCGTCCGCCCCGGATTCATCTACACCGACATCCACGCCAGCGGCGGCGAACCCAATCGTGTGAATCGCGTGAAGGCGTTCGTACCCATGCGGCGGGGCGGCATGCCCGCGGAGGTCGCTGCCGCCATCCTGTGGCTGCTCTCGGACGAGGCCTCGTTCACCACGGGCGCGTTCATCGACGTGGCCGGCGGACGCTGACCCCGAACTGCGCTAAGATGCGCGCCACGCGGCCCGAGACCTTGCGGCCGCCAGAGGAGAGAACCCGCATGCGTGTGTCCCTTCGAACCGCCCTCTGGTCCGCCCTGCTGATCGCGGGCAGCACCCTCGCCGCCCTCACCCTCTCGGCGCAGGCGCCGCGCCAGGTGGACGATGCGTTGCTGCTGAACCCGCCGGCGGGAGAGTGGCTGACCTACGGGCGCGACTACGCCGAGACCCATCACAGCCCCCTCACCCAGATTGATCAATCGAACGTGGCACGGTTGGGCGTGGCGTGGTCGGTCGAGGTCGGCTCGCAGGGCAAGCTCGAGACAACGCCCATCGTCCACGGCGGCGTGCTCTACGGCACCTCGACGTGGAGCGTGGTGTACGCCATCGACGTGGGCACGGGCACGCTCAAGTGGCGATGGGATCCCGCGCTCGTCAAGGGCGGCTTCTCGCAGGGCGGCTCCCGGTTCTGCTGCGGCCCGGTGAACCGCGGCGTCGCCCTCTACAAGGGCAAGGTCTACGTGGGACTGCTGGACGGCCGGCTCGTGGCGCTGAACGCGCAGACCGGCCACGTGGAGTGGGCCGTGCAGACCACGCCGGTGGGCAGCGACTACTCCATCACGGGCGCCCCGCGCATCGTGAAGGGCAAGGTCCTCATCGGCAACGGGGGCGGCGAGTACGGCGTGCGCGGCTACCTCACCGCCTACGACGCGGACAGCGGCAAGCAGGTGTGGCGCTGGTATGTCGTGCCCGGCGATCCATCGCTGGGAATGGAGGACGCGTCGATGGAGCGCGCCGTCAAGACGTGGCGCGGCGAGTGGTGGAAGTACGGGGGCGGCGGCACGCCGTGGGACGGGATCGCGTACGACCCCGAGTCGGATCTCGTCTACGTCGGCACCGGCAACGGGTCGCCGTGGAGCCGGGATCACCGCAGCCAGGGTTACGGCGACAACCTGTATCTGTCCTCGATCGTCGCGCTGCGCGCCGAGACCGGGCAGTACGTGTGGCACTACCAGACCACGCCCGGCGACGATTGGGACTACAACGCCGCGCAGCCGATGATCCTGGCGGACCTGACCATCGACGGGAAGCCGCGCAAGGTGCTCATGCAGGCCCCGAAGAACGGCTTCTTCTACGTTCTGGATCGGCTGACGGGCGAGTTCATCTCGGCGGCGCCGTTCACCACCGTCACCTGGGCCACGCACATCGACCCGAAGACCGGCCGTCCGGTGGAGACGCCAGAGGCCCGGTACGGCAAGAAGGGCGCGCGGCTCTCGCCTTCACCGGTGGGCGCGCACCACTGGCCGCCCATGGCCTACAACCCGGCGACCGGGCTCGTGTACTTCCCCGGCCAGGACACGGCATCGAACTTCCAGGCGGTGGATTCGTTCGACTTCAAGATGGGCCAGTGGAACACCGGCACCAGGCTCGGCCAGACCGCGGGAGCCGCGGCCTCCGCAGCCGCGCCTCCAGCCCCAGCGCCCCTTCCCGGACGTCGCGGGTTCCTCGTTGCCTGGGATCCCGTCGCGCAGAAGGACCGCTGGCGCATCGACTTCAATCCGAGTGGCGGCGTGCTCTCGACGGCCGGAAACCTGATCTTCGTCGGGGACGGGAGCGGCAAGTTCATGGCGCTCGATCCGGCCACGGGCAAGCTGTTGTGGGAACGCCAACTGCAGCCTGGCGGTGTCGCCACGCCGGTGACCTACGAGATGAACGGCAGGCAGTTCGTCGCGGTGATGGCGGGCTCGGCCAACGGCCGGGTCTTCGGGTTCGCGCTGGATGCGATGGGCGGAAAGGGGTTCTGAGGTTCTCGGGTTCGCAGGTTCTCGGGTTCGCCGATGCAGGGGTGATGCTCGGGGGATGAGCACCCAGCACCCCTGCACCCTTGCACCCTTATCGCTTCGTCGCCTCCCAGATGGAGGCCGCCCCGCCGCCGATGGCCGCGCCGATGAGCGCGCCCTTCTTGCCGCCGGCGATGGCGCCGATGCCGGCGCCGGTGCCGGCGCTGCCGCCGATGATCATCGCGGTCTTGGCCACGGAACGCGTCGGCTGGCGACGCGCGTCGGGCTCAGAGGCCTCGCGGTAGATGATGCGCTCGCGCACCGGAGCGGACTGGACCGCGGGCTGCGCGGCGGGCATGGGCGCGTAGCCCACGGGCTGCGCGAACGCCTGGCTCGCATATGCGCCCGGCTGGTAGCTGACGATGCCGGCCGCACGGTCCACGCAGGCGAGCCCGGTGGCCTCCTGGCCGTTCACGATCACCCGCTGCATCGTCGCCTCCTGGTGCGGCGCGCACTGCACGGCGGGCATCGCCGCCTGCGCGGCGGTCACCGACGGCAGGGCGCCTGGCACGGGCATGCTGGCCTCTGCCGTTGTCGATTGCATCTGGCCGGCGGCCATGAGCGCGATCCCGCCCGCGACCAAGCCTCCAAGAGCCGAACCCAGAATCACCTTCACCATGATCGTGTCCCCCCTGGCCCGGCTGGGTCCAAGGAGCGTGCCACCGCGAGCAGGCTGACGAAGGCGGGGAAATCAGGCGGAAATCGAGGGGGTTGGTGAGGCCGGCCGATTGGCGCGTGCGGAACTGTCTACGATTGTGGGCACCTCGGCCGCCGCCGGGTGGACGCCCTCAGGTGCCCTGGAACCACGCAACGGTTCGGCGCAACCCTTCCTCGAAGGACACGCTGGGCGCGTAGCCGAGCAGGCGCGCGGCCTTGTCGATGGAAGCCTGCGAGTCGCGGACGTCGCCGACGCGTGGCGGTCCGTAGACGGGCGTGAGGCTCGTGCCGACGATGTCCTGCAGCACGCGCAGCAGCTCGTTCAAGGAGACCCGGCCGGCCGTCGCCACGTTGATGGCTTCGCCCGCCGCCTGCGGCGCCTCGCAGGCTCGCAGCACACCGTCCACCACGTTGGCCACGAAGGTGAAGTCGCGCGTCTGCTCGCCGTCGCCGTGGATGGTGGGCGCCTGCCCCGCCAGCAGCCACTTGATGAACAGGGAGATGACGCCGGAGTACGGGGAGCCCGGATCCTGCCGCGGGCCGAACACGTTGAAGTAGCGGATGCTCACCGTCTCGAGGCCGTAGAGGCGCGTGAACTGCTTCATATACTGCTCGCCCACCACCTTCTGCAGGGCGTACGGCGAGAGTGGATCCGTCGGCATCTCCTCGTGCTTCGGCAGCGTCGGCGTGTCGCCGTATTCGGACGAGGAGCCGGCGAACACGACCCGCTTGACGCCGGCGTCGCGCGCGGCTACCAGCACGTTGAGCGTGGCGTCGATGTTCGCGCGGTTCGACGCGATCGCGCTCGGCACCGAGCGCGGCACCGACGGAATGGCGGCCTGGTGCAGCACGTAGTCGGCGCCCGCGCAGGCCCGTCGCGCCACGTCGAGGTCCGCCAGGTCGCCCTCGACGACCTCCAGGCGGGAGGCGGCATCCACCGCGCCATCCCGGACGGCGGCTGCCAGGGCCGCGTCGATGTTCCCGCGCTTGCCGGTGCTGAAGTTGTCGGCCACGCGCACGACGTGCCCGCGCCGAAGCAGCTCTTCGACGAGATGCGATCCAATGAACCCGGCCCCGCCTGTCACCGTGTAGTGCGCCATCCGACTCCTCGACGAGGTCCTTATCGGCGCCCGCGTCCCGCGTCTTCAGCCTGCCGCCGCGCCCGCCGTGCCGTGAACCCGCCGTGCTGTGAACCGATCGTGCTGTGAAGCCGTGCTGTTTCGAACCCGTCGTGCTCCGCCCCCGTGCCCGACTCCCACCCATCCTTCGGCAGGCCCGGCACCAACGCGAGCGCATTACGGAAGTACAGCTTCTTCAGCACCTCATCCGGCAGGTCCATGCCGTACAGCTTCCAGAACGCGTGGTAGTCGCGGTAGTAGTCGAAGTACTCGTCGCTGGTCTCGAACGTGCGCCAGTAGTACGGGAACTCGTCGGGCTGGAAGCTGTCCTTTCCGAAGAGCACGCGGTCCTGGTTCCTCACGAAGAAGGCCCGCGCGGCACGGGGCTGGCGCCCGAGCTCGGCGAGGATGGCCGCCACCTCGAGGTGGACGTTCGGCATCGTGTCGAGCATCTGCTGCGCCTTGGCGAGGTCGTTGGCGCGGTAACCGAAGTGGGCCGCGATGAACGTGGTCTTCGGGTGCCTGCGGAACATCCGGTCGCGCTCGGCCAGCAGCTCCTCGAAGCGCGGGAACTCACCCGCCGGATAACGGCGATCCGCGAAGAGCGCGAGCTCCAGCCAGCGCTCGTTCCTCGAGTCGATGGGCTGGAAGAACTCCTGCGGCTCGGCGGTGTGGATGAGGACCGGCACGCCCAGCCGCCCGCACGTGGCCCAGATGGGATCCAGCGCGGGGTCGTCCACGGCGAGGCGCGATCCGTCGGCCTTGCGCAGGCGGAGGCCGAGATCCTTGAAGATCTTCAGCCCGCGCGCGCCGGCCCTGATGTCGCGCTCCAGTTGCGCCGCCGCCTTCTCGGACCACCCGGGCGTGCCCACGCCCGTGAAGTCCACGTTGGCGAACAGCACCATGCGGTCGCGGTGCGGGCTCTTCGCGATGGCGTCCAGCCCCTGGCGGAGCCGGTCGCCCGTGCCACCGCTCAGGTTCACGAGGATCCGGAGGTTGTTGGCGTCCATGCCCGCCACCACCCGCTCGAACTGCTCGGCGGTGATGGGCGTGGGCTGGTGGCTGTGGATGTCGATGACCGGGAACTTCGCCTTCGGGACCGGATGCTCCC
>CAZLBU010000121.1:0-1741 GCA_964557815.1 uncultured Bifidobacteriaceae bacterium
GTGCGACCTCCGGGGCATCACGCCGAGGCGGACCGCGCGATGGGGTTCTGCCTCTACAACAACGTCGCGGTCGGGGCTGCGCACGCGCGTGCGCGAGGCGTCGCGCGCGTGGCCATCGTGGATTACGACGTCCACCACGGCAACGGGACGCAGTGGATGTTCTACGAGGACCCGACGGTCCTGTACATCTCGTCGCACCAGTATCCGTACTACCCGGGAACCGGGGCGGCCGACGAGGCCGGGCGGGGCGCGGGCCTCGGCTTCACGTTGAACCTGCCGCTCGAGGCCGGCTCAGCAGACCGCGACGTAATCCGCCGGTACGAGCGCGAGGCAGTGCCGAAGCTGGAGTGGTTCAAGCCCGACCTCCTCCTGGTGTCCGCCGGCTTCGACGCGCACGAGCGCGACCCGCTCGCCGGCTGCCGCATGACGACCGCCGGGTACCGGAGGCTGACGGAGATGCTCGTGAGCGCGGCGGACCGGCTGTGCGAAGGGCGGGTCGTGTTGGTGACGGAGGGCGGCTACGACCTCGCGGCCCTCACCGAATGCCTCGACGCGGTCCTCGACGCCTGCCGCTAGTCGATTCGCCCTTGCGGTATCCTTAAGGGATCATCCATCCCGAGAGACGAGACGTGTCCGACTACCATCCGCAGGATCTCGACCGCAAGTGGCAGGCGCGCTGGGCCGAGACCAGGGCGTTCGAGGTCACCGAAGACCCCGCCAGGCCCAAGTTCTACTGCCTCGAGATGTTCGCGTATCCGTCCGGGCACGCGCACGTCGGGCACGTGCGCAACTACATCATCGGCGACGTGGTGGCCCGGCTGAAGCGCCTGCAGGGCTTCAACGTGCTGCACCCGTTCGGATGGGACGCGTTCGGCCTGCCGGCCGAGAACGCAGCCATCAAGAGCGGCATCCATCCCGAAGCGTCCACGCTCGGGAACATCGCGCACATGAAGGGGCAGCTCCAGCGGCTGGGCATCAGCTACGCCTGGGAGCGCGAGCTGGCGACCTGCCTGCCCGACTACTACCGCTGGAACCAGTGGCTCTTCACGCGGATGTTCGAGCGCGGCCTGGCCTATCGGCGCCGGTCCACCGTGAACTGGTGCCCGGTGGACAACACCGTGCTGGCCAACGAGCAGGTGGTCGAGGGCGCGTGCTGGCGTTGCGGCACGCCGGTAGAGCAGAAGGACCTGGAGCAGTGGTTCTTCCGCATCACGGCGTACGCCGACGACCTGCTCACGAGCGCCGACGCGCTCTCGCAGTGGCCCGAGAAGGTCCTGACGATGCAGCGGAACTGGATCGGCCGATCCGAGGGCGCCCGCGTGACGTTCGCTCTGGCGGACCGCCCCGGCGGCATCGACGTCTTCACCACACGCATCGACACCATCTACGGCTCCACCTTCGTGCTGCTGGGGCCCGAGCATCCGCTGGTGACGCAGTTCGCCGACGCCTCGGACGACCCGGTGAGGTTCCGCGAGCAGGTGGCGCGTTTTCGCGCCCAGGACCGCTCGGCGCGCGTCAGCGGGGAGGTCGAGAAAGAGGGCTTCTTCACCGGGCAGTTCGCGGTGAACCCGTTCACGAGCGAGCGCGTGCCGGTCTGGGTGGCCAACTTCGTGCTCGGCGAGTACGGCACCGGAGCGGTCATGGGCGTACCGTTCGGAGACCAGCGCGACTTCGAGTTCGCGCGCAAGTACAACTTGCCCATCGTGGCGGTCATCAAGCCCGTCGACGGCGAGGTCCCCAA
>CAZLBU010000121.1:1787-4328 GCA_964557815.1 uncultured Bifidobacteriaceae bacterium
GTGAACTCGGGGCCGTACAACGCGCTGCCATCCGCCGAGGCGCGGCGCCGCATGACGGCCGAGGCCGAGGGCAGGGGCATCGGCGAGGGCACAGTGCAGTTCCGCCTGAAGGACTGGGGTATTTCGCGCCAGCGCTACTGGGGCACTCCGATCCCGATGATCCACTGCCCATCCTGCGGCGTGGTGCCCGTGCCGGACGACCAGCTGCCCGTGACGCTCCCGAAGGTGGCGCAGTTCACCGGGCGGGGCGACTCCCCGCTGGCGAGCATCCCGGAGTTCGTGAACGTCCCCTGCCCCAGGTGCGGTGGGGCCGCCCGGCGCGAGACGGACACGATGGACACCTTCGTGGACTCGTCCTGGTACTTCTACCGGTTTGCCGACGCGCACAACGACCAGCTGCCGTTCGACCCGAAGAAGGTGGCCTACTGGTGCCCGGTGGACTTCTACAGCGGCGGGGTGGAGCACGCCATTCTCCACCTGATCTACTCGCGGTTCTTCGCCCGCGTGTTCCGCGACCTGGGCATGGTGGACCACAGCGAGCCGTTCACCCACCTGCTGACGCAGGGCATGGTGCTGAAGGACGGCGCCGTGATGTCCAAGTCGAAGGGCAACGTCGTCGATCCGGACACGATGCTGCAGAAGGTGGGCGCCGACGCGCTGCGGTTGTACGTGATGTTCGTGGCCCCGCCGGAAAAGGAAGTGGAGTGGACCGACGCGGGCCTCGAGGGCAGCTATCGCTGTCTGGCCCGCGTGTGGCGGCTGGCCGAGCAGTGGCGAGCGGAGGTCCAGGCGGGAACCGGGACCGGGGAACCGGGAACGGAAGAACCGATCGATCACGCGGCGCTGTCGGCCGACGAGCGGGCGATTCGGCGCAAGACGCACGACACAATCCGACGCGTCACCCAGGATATCGACGTCCGCAAGCAGATGAACACGGCGGTGTCGGCGATGATGGAGCTGGTGAACGACCTCTATGCGTTCACGGACAAGGGCACGCGAACCGCAAAGGCGCCACTGGTCGTGCGCGAGGCGATCGAGGCGCTCATCGTGATGGTGTCGCCCTTCGCGCCGCACACCGCGGAGGAGCTGTGGGCGCGCTACGGCCACGAGGGCGGACTGGCCGCAGCGGCCTGGCCCGTGTACGATCCGGAGATTGCCAGGGCCGAAGAGGTCGTCATCCCCGTTCAGGTGAACGGCAAGGTCCGGGGACGGATCTCCGCCGCCCCCGATGCGAGTGAGGCCGAGCTCCAGGCGCTCGCGCTGGCCGACCCGTCGGTGCAGGCGCACACTCAGGGCAGGGAAGTCACGAAGGTGGTGGTGGCGAAGGGACGGCTGGTGTCGATCGTCGCCAAGTAGTCTGGTTCTGAGGTTCTGAGGTTCTGAGGTTCTGAGGTTCTGAGGTTCTGGGGTTCTGGGGTTCGGAGGGTTCTGGGGTGCGGAGGGTTCGAGCGCGATGCGAGTGCTGAACAGGCGCGAGGTGCTGGCGCTGCTGCCGGCGCTTGGGGCGGTCGGGTGTGGGTACACCCTGGCCGGCCGGGGGTCGTTCCTGCCGTCGTACATCCGCACCATCGGCATCCCGGCCTTCGGCAACACGACGCCGTACCAGACCGTGGAGCAGGTGTTCACGGAGAAGGTGCGCATCGAGTTCCAGAGCCGCGGCCAGTACGCGGTGGTGCCCGCCGACACCGGCGTGGACGGGGTCGTCAGGGGGACCATCAGCGGCATCTCGGCCGCGCCCGTCGGCTTCACCGACGCGCAGCTCGCCCGGCGCTTCCGGTTCACCATCGTCGTCGGGGTGTCGTTCGAGGACGTGAAGCAGCAGAAGGTACTGTGGGAAAACCCTGCGCTCAACTTCTCGGACGAGTACGAGCTGGCGAGCGCCTCGAGCATCGGCCTGGATGCCTCGGCGTTCCTGGGCCAGGAGCGGGCTGCGATCGACCGCCTGTCGACGGACTTCGCGCGGTCGGTGGTGAGCGCCATCCTGGAGGCGTTCTGACGGGCCGCCGGCCGCCCATCCTACCCGCTCGGCCATGAAGCCCGTCGAAGTCCGCGCGCAGATCGCGGCCGGCCAGACCGGACCGCTCTATCTCCTGGAGGGAGACGACCTCCAGTCGCGCCACGACCTCGCCAGTGAGTTCGCCGCGCTGGTGGAGGATGGACTTCAGGCCTTCAACGTCGAGAGCTTCTACGCGAACGAGGCCGCCTCGGCCGGCGCGCGAGACCAGATGATCGGTGCCATTCTCTCCACCGCGCGGACGCTGCCGATGATGGCCCCCCGGCGTGTCGTCGTGATTCACGAGGCCGAGCGGCTGCTCTCCCCGAAGCGGTCGAAGGAAGACGACTCTGCCGATCAGCCTGCCCTGGACGCGGCCGGAGGCGGGCGGAAGCGCCGCGCGCCGGCCACCTCACCAGTGGAGGAACTCGAGGCCTACATCGAATCACCCGAGCCGATGACCACCCTGGTCTTCGTGGCGGGCCCGCTCGACGGCAACCGGCGGCTCGTCCGGCTGCTTCGCAAGCGCGCGGCCGTGGTGGATTGCG
>CAZLBU010000121.1:4338-8202 GCA_964557815.1 uncultured Bifidobacteriaceae bacterium
GGGAGGCGGGCGCGTGGGTTCGGAAACGGCTGGAGAAGGACGAGCTATCCATCGAGCCGAAGGCGCTGGCGCTGCTGCTCGAGGCGACCGGCCTTGGCCTGGGCCGCATCCGCGCCGAGGTCGAGAAGCTCGTCCTTTACGCGGCGGGTGAGTCCACCGTGACCGAGCGGCACGTGAGGGATCTCGTGATGCCGCAGTCCGAGCCCGGCGAGGGGCCCGCGGTGGGCATGGCCATCCGCGACGGCGATGCCCGCCGGGCGCTCCAGGAGCTGGCGGCACTCCTGGACGCCGGAGTCGTGCCTCAGCCCATCCTGGGCCAGATACGCTGGGGGGCCGGCCAGCTGCGCCCGGCCGAGCGCGTCGCGCGTGCCCTCGGCCTGGTGCTCGATATCGACTTGAAGATGAAGACGTCCGCGGGCAATCCCCGGCACCTGCTGGAGCGGCTGGTAGTCGAGCTCTGCGGACGCGAGCGGCGGGCCTGACGCCCGCCACGGGGCTACGGCTACTGGGAGAGGCGAGCCACCAGCCGGGACTTGTACCGGGCGGCAGTGTTGCGGTGGATGATGCCCTTGGTGGCCATCTTGTCCACGAGCGACTGGGTGCCCTTCAGGAGCGTCTTCGCGGCGTCGATGTCCTTGGCGTCCAGCGCCTTGCGGATGGCCTTCAGGCCGGTGCGCAGCTTCGAGCGCAGGGCCCGGTTGTGCTCGCGCCGCTTGATGTTCTGCCGGTTGGCCTTGACGGCCGACTTCGTTCGCTTTGCCACGTTCTAGGACCTCGGTGTCAGTGGGGTAAGAAACACACAAGGGTAACACGAGGCGCGCCCGGTCCCCAAGCCCTGGGAGCCGGGCTCGGGTCCCCAGAACATCAAGATCCCAGGACCCCAAGACCTCCCTTACGGCCGCGTCCGTGCCACCGGCTCGGCGGCGACCCCTTCCGGCGGCTTGTTCGAATAGCGGGTGACGGGCTGGCCGTTCACCAGCTCCATCCACTTGTAGATGGTGGTGTCCGGCTTGACGGGAGGCGTGGGCCCCGAGACCTTCTGTACCTTTTTCACGTACGCCTGGGTCTCGCGGTAGGGCGGCACGGCGCCGTACTTCTCGACACTGCCGGGCCCGGCGTTGTAGGCCGCGAGGGCAAGCTCGACATTGCTGTCGTAGCGGTCCAGGAGCTGGCGCAGGTAGGCGACGCCCCCGCGGATGTTGTCCTCGGGGTGGAACGGGTTCGAGACGCCCAGCTCGCGGGCCGTGGCCGGCATCAGCTGCATCAGGCCCATCGCGCCCTTCGACGAGACCGCGTAGGGGTTGAAGGCCGACTCCACCTGGATGACCGCCCGCACGAGATCGGGCGAGATCCCCTGGGCCGTGGCCTGCTCCTCGATGGCCTCCTCGATTTCCGGGGGGCGCCGGGAGCCGGTCGCCGGCGTGGTCGCTCGCACGGCAGATGCCCGGGGCACGGTGTAGGTGGTCATTTCGCCCGCGTCCTCGCGCGGGCGGTCCGAGACGACGAGGAGACCCTCCGCGTCACGCCAGGAGTAGATCTGGGCGGACGCCGGGGCGACACTGGCAGCGAGCAGGACGAAGGCGGCAACGAGGAGGCGCACGCGGGTTTGGCCTGTGTATCGGCTCGACGTCAGGCTCCCAGCAGGCGCTTCACCACCTCCGGGGCTGCCGCAAGCATCGCATCGACCCGTGCAGGATCTTTGCCACCGGCCTCGGCGAAATCCGGCCGCCCTCCGCCGCCTCCGCCGACCATCGGCGCGAGTTCCTTGACGATCTGTCCCGCTTTGATACGTGCGGTTACATTTCCGGTGACGCTGGCGACCATCGCCACCTTGCCCTCGGCGGTCGGTCCGGCCAGGAAGACGATGCCAGTGGTGAGGGTGGACTTGATCTGATCCGCGATGGAGCGGAGCAGGTCCTTGCTGGCCTCGTCCACCCGGCGCGCGACCAGCGTGACGTCGCCGATGGTCACGCGCTCGCCCTCGGCGCCGGCGCCGCCGGCGGCCGCCCTGGCGAGCTTGCGGTCGCGGTCCTTGACGGCCTTTTCAAGCCCCTGCACACGCGCCTCGAGCCGCGCCAGCACCTGGTCGTCGTCGGCGTTGAGGTAACCGCGGACCTTCTCGAACTCCTGCAGCCTCGGGCGCACGTAGGCCAGCGCGCCCAGCCCGGTGAGCGCCTCGATGCGGCGGACGCCGGCGGCCACGCCCGACTCCTCGGTGACGAGGAACGCGCCGATGTCGCCCGTGGCGTGCACGTGCGTGCCGCCACAGAGCTCGGTGCTGAACTGCCCGTCCCCGATGGACACGACCCGGACCTTGTCGCCGTACTTCTCCCCGAAGAGCGCCATGGCACCGGCGGCGATGGCCTCCTGCGTGTCGCGGACGGCGGTGGTCACCGCCTCGTTCCGGAGGATGGCCTCGTTGACGATCTGCTCGATGCGCCGCAGCTCGTCGTCGGTGACGGCGCTGAAGTGCACGAAGTCGAACCGCAGGCGATCCGGGGCCACGAGGGACCCGGCCTGTTTCACGTGCGGCCCCAGAACCTGGCGGAGCGCGGCATGGAGCAGGTGCGTGGCGGTGTGATTGCGGCGGGTGGCATCGCGCAGCGGCACGTCCACCTCCGCCATCACGAGGTCGCGTGGCCTGATCTCCGCGTGCGTGCTCTCGACGCGATGCGCGCGCGGGAGGCCGGGGCCGAGCCGAACGACGCCGCCGACGCGCGAGCGTCCGGCCGGGGTCTCGATCCACCCCTGATCCGATACCTGGCCGCCCGCCTCCACGTAGAAGGGCGTCCGCGCCAGGGCCACCCATCCGCCGGCGCCGGGCGGCAGGGCCTCGACCTGCTGCTTGCGATCGTCGAACACGGCCAGGACCGGGACTCCCTGCAGGCGGGTATCGGTGTAGCCCTCGAACACGTCGCCGGCGTCGGCCAGGGCCGCGCGCGCCTCGTCCGACAGGAAGCGGAAGTCCTCGCCCTTCTTCCCCTCGAAGCCGCTCTTCGCGCGCGCCTTCTCGCGCTGCGCCTCCATCTCGCGCTCGAAGCCTTCGGCGTCGAAACGCAGGCCCTGGTTCGAGGCGAGGTCCTCGATGAAGTCGCGGGGCAGGCCGTAGGTGTCGTACAGCTTGAAGGCCTCGTCTCCCGGCAGCACGCGCGCGCCCGCGGCGGCGCGCTCGAGTGCCTCCTCGAGGCGCGGCAGCCCGGCGGTGAGCACGGCGTCGAAGCGTTCCTCCTCGGCCCGCACCACCTGCACGATGGCGTCGCGCCCGGCCCTCAGTTCGGGATAGGCGTCGCCCATCTCGGCCACCAGCACGTCCACCAGCCCGTGGAGGAAGGGCTCGTCCAGCCCGAGCTTGCGGCCATGGCGCATGGCCCGGCGCATGATCTTGCGGAGCACGTATCCGCGCCACTCGTTCGACGGCACGACGCCGTCGGCGATGAGGAACGTCATCGCGCGCAGGTGATCGGCCACCACGCGCATCGAGACGTCTGCGGGCTCCATCGATCGCCCGTACGGCCGTGCAGCCAGCCGGGCCGTGGCCGCCAGAACGGGGGTGAAGAGGGGCGTGTCGTAGTTCGAGAGCGTCCCCTGCATGACCGCGGAGATGCGCTCGAGGCCCATGCCCGTGTCGATGGAGGGCGCGGGCAGCGCAGCCAGCGCGCCCGACTCGTCGCGCTCGAACTCCATGAAGACGTTGTTCCAGATCTCGACGAAGCGCTCGCTGCCGCCCTCGACGTCCTCGGTGAAGCGGCCGGTGCCCTGCACGTCGGACCCGCGGTCGTAGTAGATCTCTGAACAACGCCCGCAGGGGCCCGTGTCGCCCATGGCCCAGAAGTTGTCCGCCATGCCGAGCTCGCCCACGTGGTC
>CAZLBU010000122.1:0-8160 GCA_964557815.1 uncultured Bifidobacteriaceae bacterium
GCCCAGGGGCCGCTCCAGGGCCTGTTCCTCCAGATCCGCCAGCACGAGATGACGCTGCCGGGCGCGAAGAACTGGTCGCCCTACATCCGCGAGCGTTTCATGCAGGGCCGCCTGGTCGTGGAGAAAGCGGCGATGGGCTACTCCTCGCTCCGCAACGACTTCTCGACGCCGCTCCTCGTCCTGATGTCGATGGTGGGCCTCGTGCTGCTCATCGCCTGCGCCAACGTGGCGAACCTCCTGATTGCCCGGGCGTTCATGCGGCAGCGCGAGATCGCGGTGCGCCTCTCGCTCGGCGCCTCGCGCGGCCAGCTCGTGCGCCAGCTGCTGGTGGAGAGCCTGCTGCTCGCCTTCGCGGGCGGCGCGCTCGGCCTGCTGGTCGCCGTCGGGCTCACGCGCACGCTCATCTCGTTCATCCCGACCGACGGGCGCCCGCTGCTCATCGAGACGTCGCCGGACTGGCGCGTTCTCGCCTTCGCCTTCGCGCTCTCGCTCGTCACTGGCATCGTCTTCGGGCTGCTGCCGGCATGGCGTGCGAGCCGTCCCGACACCTGGTCCACACTCAAGGACACGGTAGGCGCGGTGGCGGGCGCGGGCGGCCATCTCTACCTGCGCAAGGGCCTCGTGACGGCGCAGGTGGCCCTCAGCTTCCTGCTGCTCTTCGGGGCAGGGTTGTTCGTACGCAGCCTCGACAACCTGCGGACCACCGACACCGGCGTGGTGATGGACAATCTCGTCACCTTCCAGGTCGCGCCGGCCCTCAGCGGTTACTCGAACGAGCGAGCCACCGCCTTCTATCAGCAGCTGCTGGAGCGGCTGCGTAGCGGCGCCGGTGTGAAGTCCGCCGGCATGGCCGGCGTGTCGATCCTGAGCGGCAACGAGTGGGACAGCACCATGTCGGTCGAGGGCCACCAGGCGAAGGACGGCGAGGACATGCAGGCGTTCATGAACTCACTGTCGCCCGGCTACTTCGAGACGATGGGCATCCCGTTCCTCGAGGGGCGGGATTTCAGGCCAATCGACGCGAAGCGCGACGCCACGGTGGCCATCGTCAACCGGCGCTTCGCCGAGCACTTCTTCCCCGGCCAGAGCGCCGTCGGACGCCACCTGGGCTGGGGCTCCGGGCCGGAGACGAAGCTCACCATCGAGATCATCGGCGTGGTCGAGAACTCGCTCTACGAGGGTCCGCGCGAGGGTGTCCGGCGCCAGGTGTTCGTCCCGAACTGGGGCAACAACGGCGCCACGTTCTACGTACGGGCCGCGGCGGCGTCTGCCAGTGCGTACGCACTCATCCGCAACGAGGTGAAGGGCCTGGACGCCTCGATGCCGGTCTACCAGATGAAGACGCTCGAGGCGCAGCTCGACGAAACGCTGCTGACCGATCGGCTCATCGCGATGCTGTCCGCGGGCTTCGGCCTGCTGGCCGCGGCCCTCGCCTCCATTGGTCTCTACGGCGTGATGGCGTTCGTGGTGGCCCGGCGGAGCAAGGAGATGGGCATCCGCCTGGCGCTCGGCGCGGAGCCCGGCGTGGTGGTCTGGATGGTGATGAAGGAGGTGCTGATCCTCCTCGCCGTCGGGCTCGCCGTAGGCGTGCCCTCAGCCATGGCACTCGGACGGTACGTCTCCTCGCAGCTCTACGGTATCCAGCCGAACGACCCGTGGATGGCGATGGGCACCATGCTGCTGCTGGCGGTCGTCGCCGCCCTGGCGGGCCTGATCCCCGCGCGGCGGGCCAGCCGCATCGACCCGATTCTGGCGCTCCGGTACGAGTAGGCACGAGGGGTCGACGCACGGCGGGTTCCAAAGCACGCCAGTGCGGCGAATCGCCACATATGACGGGCGTCATGTGCCCGTCGCGTCCCTGTCCACCACAATTCAGGCACAGGGGGCGCTCGTGTCCATGCCTGCACATGTGGCTGGTCTGCTCGTTGTCGTTCAACCGGGCAGCCTCGAAGAAACAGCGAACCGGATTGGCGAGGCACCCGGGGCCGAGGTGCACGTCCGGGAGCCCGAGACCGGGCGCCTGGTGGTGACGCTCGAGACGCCGTCGCTGCGTGAGCAGGAGGCGGGATTCAAGGCCATTGCGAACATGCCGGGTGTGTGGTCCGTGGACCTCGTCTGCCACTTCGTGGACCCGGTGGATGCCGGGCCCGCGCGCGTGGTTCTGGCGCCTCCGCTGGAGGCGCGGTCATGAGCGGGTGCAGCCGGCGTGAGTTCCTGAGGGCCAGTGCTGCGGCGGTGACGGCCGCGGCGGCCGGGTTGCCCCTCCCCGTCAAGCTCTCGGCGCTGGCCAGGGCCGGGCAGGAAGCGTGGCGCTGGGACAAGGGCGTCTGCCGCTTCTGCGGCACCGGCTGCGGCATCCAGATCGCCACGCTCGACAACCGTGTCGTCGGGGTGAAGGGCGACCCCGACTCGCCCGTCAACCGCGGCCTGCTCTGCGTGAAGGGCTATGCCAACGCGCAGATTCTCTACGGCGCCGACCGCCTGACCACACCCCTGCTGCGCATGAAGGACGGGAAGTTCGACAAGCAGGGCGAGTTCACGCCGGTGTCGTGGCAGCGAGCGCTCGACGAGATGGCCGCGCAGTTCAAGCGGGTGCACAAGGAACTGGGACCGACGGGCGTTGCCGTGATGGGGTCGGGGCAGTACACCATCCAGGAGGGCTACGCCGCCGCCAAGCTGGTGAAGGCCGGCTGGCGCAGCAACAACCTCGAGCCCAACGCGCGCCACTGCATGGCCTCGGCCGTCGCCGGCTTCATGCAGACCTTCGGCATCGACGAGCCCGCCGGCTGCTACGACGACATCGAGCTCACCGACACGGTCGTCAGCTGGGGCGCGAACATGGCCGAGATGCACCCCATGCTGTGGGCGCGCGTCACCGCGAAGCGGCTGGCCAGCCCCGACTACCGCATCTTCCACCTCACCACGTTCACGACCCCGACGTCGGCGCTGGCGGACGTCGAGATCGTGTTCCGGCCGCAGACCGACCTGGCCATCTGGAACTACCTCGCGCGCGAGGTCATCGCGCGCGACGCGGTGGACCGCGCCTTCGTGGATCACCACTGCGTGTTCGCGACCGGGTACACCGACATCGGCTTTGGCTTGCGCGATGACGACCTGGGCATGTTTCCTTCGGAGAAGGACACGCGCGCCGAACAGCGTGTCCACACGCTCACCAGAGAGGAGGCTATTGCGCAAGGGCGCGGCGGCGACGCCGGCCGCGCCATGCCGCAGGATCGTCGCGCGCAGGCCAACGACCACTGGCTCATCACCTTCGACGACTTCAAGAAGGCGGTGGAGCCCTACACGCTGGAGTTCGTCGCCGCGCTGGCGAAGGGACGTGACGAGGAGCCGCTGGAGGAGTTCAAGACCAAGCTCGTCCAGCTGGCCGACGTCTACGCCGACCGCGCGAAGAAGGTGGTCTCCTTCTGGACGATGGGGTTCAACCAGAGCACGCGCGGGACGTGGGTGAACGAGCAGGCGTACATGGTGCACCTGCTCACCGGCAAGTACGCCGCGCCCGGCAACAGCGCCTTCTCGCTGACGGGCCAGCCCTCGGCGTGCGGCACAGCGCGCGAGGTCGGGACGTTCTCGCACCGCCTGCCGGCCGACCTCAGCGTGGACAATCCCCAGCATCGCGCCCAGGCCGAGAAGATCTGGCGGCTTCCGGAGGGCACCATCAACCCGAAGGTCGGCAGCCACATCACCCAGATGATGCGCGACCTCGAGGATGGCCGCATCAAGTGGCTGTGGGTGCAGGTCACCAACCCCTTCCAGTCCACGGCCAACGCCAACCATTGGATGGAGGCCGCGCGCCGGCTCGACGCGTTCATCGTGGTGTCGGACGTCTATCCGGGCATCTCGACGAGCGTGGCCGACCTCGTGCTGCCCTCCGCGATGATCTTCGAGAAGTGGGGCGGCTTCGGGAACAGCGAGCGCCGCACGCAACTGTGGAGACAGCAGGTTCCGGCGCCTGGGGACGCGCGCTCGGACGTGTGGCAGATGCTCGAGTTCTCGAAGCGCCTCACTCTCGGAGACGTCTGGGGCGAGCAGCGAGTGGCCGGGCTCGCGGCCCCGGGGTTCCAGGACGGCCGGCTCCCGGACGTCCTCGGCAAGGCGAAGGCGCTCGGCTACGAGCCGGACACCACGCTCTACGAGGTGCTGTTCGCCACGCCGGCCAACCGCAAGGTGGCGTGGCCGGATCCCGTCGCGAAGGGTCACGCGAACGACACGGTCACGCATCTCGGCGAGCCCTGGTTCCCGGAGAAGGCGCTCTTCGAGGAGTACGCCTCCTTCGGCCGCGGCCATGCCCACGACCTCGCGCCCTTCGACACCTATCTCGCCGAGGATGTGCGCGGCCTGCGCTGGCCGGTGGTGAACGGCAAGGAGACGCGCTGGCGGTTCAACGAGGAGCACGACCCGTACGCGAAGGCCGGGTCGGGCTTCGACTTCTACGGGCCCGCGATGAAATCGCTCCCGCGCGGCGACCAGCACGCGCCGCAGCCTGGCGCCCCGATGTCGCTGGCCGGCAAAGCGAAGATCTTCTTCCGCCCGTACGCCGCGCCGCCCGAGGTGCCGGACGCGACCTACGACCTGTGGCTGAGCACCGGACGGGTGCTGGAGCACTGGCACTCCGGCACGATGACGAGACGGGTGCCCGAGCTGCACCGCGCGGTGCCGCATGCCCAGCTGTTCATGAACCCCGAGGACGCGAAGGCGCGCGGCCTGGCGCGCCACGAGCTGGCCTGGATCGAGTCGCGCCGCGGGCGCGTCCGGCTTCGGGTGGAGACCGAGGGTCGGTATCGCGTGCCGCGTGGGCTCGTCTACGTGCCGTGGTTCGACGAGGGTGTGTTCATCAACAAGGTCACGCTCGACGCCACGTGCCCGATCTCGAAGCAGACCGACTTCAAGAAGTGCGCCGTGAAGGTGACGAAGGCGGCCGCCGAGGCGACGGCGGCGGGGGGCTGAGATGAGGTTGGAACTTGCAGTTGTGGCAGTACTGGCGCTCCTGGCGGCGCCGGTTGCCGGACAGGGGCGGCACGAGCCGTCGCGCGGCTCGGACCGTCGGGATGCCGCCGTGGTCGCCGCCGACGACCAGGCGCCCGCGCCGGAGCACTTCGAGCACGGCGACAAGCGCCCCGGCCAGAGCGAGCGCCTGCCACGAGCCTGGGAGGGCGCGCCGCCGGTCATCCCGCACTCGCTCCGCGGGCTGACACCCATCACCGCGAAGAACAACTCGTGCGTCCGGTGTCACGGCCGCGCGGGGGCCACCTCGGGACCGCCGCCGGCGCCGCCCAGCCACTTCATCGACATGCGCGAGGCGCCCGGGGCCGTGCGGCCGCAGATTGCCGCTTCTCGCCATAACTGCACGGCGTGTCACGTCCCGCAGACCAACGCGCCGCCCCTCCGGAGACATTCGTCCGGCGGGAGTCGCGCCCGGCAGTAGGCCGCCGTCCCCTACCCCATCTGCGTCATCTGCGTCATCTGCGTCATCTGCGACATCTGCGGCCCTGCTGATCTGCGTCATCTGCGACATCTGCGGCCCTGCTGATCTGCGTCATCTGCGTCATCTGCGGCCCTGCTGATCTGCGTCATCTGCGTCATCTGCGGCCCCGCTGATCTGCGTCATCTGCGGCCCCGCCGATCCATCTGTGTTACAATCGGTGTGTCAGGTGGAAGACAGCTTCTGCAGCAGGTTACGTTCCGCGTCGAATTCGAGTCCTTCCAGTCTCGCCTCTTCTCCGCAGTACGTGCTCCGTTAGATCAGCCGAAATCCATCCTCGGCCCATTCCGGGCCAAAGACAGTCAGGCTCCGCACAGGCGGAGTAGAAGTGAGAACAGGTAAAGATGGCTCTGAAACTCTACGTCGGGAACATGCCCTTCACCACGGACGAACAGGAGCTCCGCGAGCTCTTCTCGACCGCGGGCACCGTGGACAGCGTGAACGTGATGCGCGACCGGGACACCGGCCGGGCCCGCGGCTTCGCGTTCGTCGAGATGGCCAGCGAGGCGGACGCGCAGAACGCGATCAACACGCTGAACAACTACAACTACAACGGCCGCAACCTCACCGTGAACGAGGCCAAGCCCAAGACCGAGCGCTCCGGTGGCGGCTTCGGCGGCGGCTACGGCAACGACCGCCGGCGCTCCGAGCCGCGCTGGTAGCGTGATGCCCTGTCGCGAAACGGCCGTCCGTATGTGACGACCGTCATTCGCCAGGGCTCGAGCAAGTGAGAAGTGCAAAGTGACAGGTGAGGAGTGTGCCGCACGGATATCGCGTGCCGCATCGCTCCTCGCTTCTCACTCCTGACTTCTCACTTCTCTCTTTGCTCTCCCGCCTCACTCCCTCTCAACGGTGAAGTTCCGTCGCCCGACGGACTGACCATCCAGGAACGCCTCGACGCTGTACTTCCCCTCGGGGAAGCCGCCGGAGTTCTGGATGTGGAACTCGGTCGCCGCGGCGCCCTTGTAGGACACGTCTTTCGACGGCTCGCTGATGAGCCGTTCCCCGTACATCCACCGCACCCCGATGGTGCCCGACCCGGTGTCCGTGGTGAGCACCGACACGTAGATGGTGTCGTCCGGCCTGAACACCGTGGTGTGGCTGCCAATGCTGTTGTCCGAGCTGAGCGCGCGGCCCAGCTGGATGGTGGACACCTCGAGCGGCGCGTTCGATCGGCAACCCACGGCCACGGACAGCGCCGCGGCCAACACCATCACAGTCGACAGCCGCATCACGCTTCGCTTACAGGAAGGAATCACCCAATCCCCCAATCCCCCAATCCCCCAATCCCCCAATGCCCCAATCCCAATCCCGTGCCCAATGGCTCAATCCCCAATCACCCAATGAATCGTCAATCGCCAATCATCAATCGTCAATGAAGAGCCTGCACCAGCAGAGCGGTCACCAGCTCGGGCCGCTCTGCGTGGATCCAGTGTCCCCCTTCCGCGTGGTGCAGGCGCACCCGGCCCGCCGCGGCCTCGATGCGGCGCACGGCCCCGGGGGTGATGGCGCTCGACTCGCTGGCCTTCAGGACGTGGATCTCGTGCCGGGGTGACGCCTGCTCGATGACCGCCCACAGGTCGGTCTCGAAGAAGTCCAGGAGCAGCCGCTCCATGGCGTCGAAATCGAGCTGCCAGCGGAAGCTTTCGCCGTCGCGCACGAGGTTGGTGCTCATCCACTGGGCCACGCCGACCGTGTACCCGTGAGCGACGAGCGCCGCTTGTGCCGCCTCGCGGGAGTGGAAGCGCGGCGGCAGGTCCCGGATGACGCGCAGCATGTCGTACGCGCTCCCCGAGGGCGGCTTGACCTCGGGGGTGGAATCGATCACCCACACCTGGAGCGGTGTGTCCGGCGCGGCGGCGGCCATCGCCAGCGCCACCTTTCCACCGTAGGAATGGCCGAGAATGGCCGTCGGTGACACATGAGCGTGTGCCAGCCAGTCCCCGACGTCCCGGGCGAGGCCGCGCACGGTGTCGCCGTGGGCGCCTGGGCCGGACAAGCCGTGATGCGGCAGGTCCACCAGCCAGCACGCGTACTCCGGCCGTGCCGCAATCAGGCTCCGCGCGATGCCGAGCCAGTTGCGCCCCCGCCCGTAGATGCCGTGCAGCATCACCAGGCTGCGGGTGGTGAGGTCGTGCTGCGCCACGCGCGTGGCGGCGACGTAGTGGGCAGTCGACCTCGAGGACACCTGTCTACCCTACATCAGGGCGACGAATCGCGCGGCGAACCCACCGCGCGAGGCGCGGCCCACGCGGAGCGCCCACGACGCGACGCCTCGTCCCGGGCCCCGCGTCGCCACAGTGTCTTTATCGCACCGGCTGAACGACAAGGGCCATCGGCGTGGCGCTCGCGCCTCCAGCCGGTACGGGCTGCACTGTCGTCGTACGGAATCGGACGCGGTTGTCGATCGCAATGGTGGCCTGCACCGCGGGGCGGCGGCCCGCCTCGAACGATCCAGCCGCGTAGGTCAGCATGAACGGGATGGGCACCTGCTCGCCCTTCGTGACCAGCACCTGCCGCGCCACCACGTCCGCGGGCGCATCCGCGCGCGAGATGTCCACGAGCCGGACCTCGACGACCGCCCCGGCGGGCAGCGCCTGCCGCGTGCGATACGTCACCGTGCCCGTCAACACTGCCGTCCCGGCGGGGCTCGCGGGATG
>CAZLBU010000123.1:0-2360 GCA_964557815.1 uncultured Bifidobacteriaceae bacterium
ACCATCATTTCCAACCTGGCCGGCCCATCTCCGTCAAACCAGCGTCCCCCGACGTGGAGTATCTTCACTGTCAGGGCCCCTGCCGACGCCTCCATCAGCACGCGCCCGTACTTCTCGCGCGCGTCCATCCAGGATGCGCGCTACGACATCGCCGACGATTCGCAATTCGGCAGGCCCTTCACCGAGACGCCACCCACCGCCGTCGTCCGCTACCGAGTCGGCGAGGTGCCCGTCGAGGTTCGCGCCGTGGTGAAGCGCCGCGAGGCCAAGCTCCCCTACGGCTACGTGATGCGCGAGCTGCGCGTGGTTCCGGCCGTGTCGCTCACCGTGGCCCCGACAACGGCGGTCGTGCCGTTGGCCGCGGCCAGCAGGCGCGTGGACATCGCCGTGGACGTGCTGAACAGCCGCGAGTCTGGCAGCAAGGGAGTCCTGGCCCTCCGGGTGCCACCTGGCTGGAAAGCGGAGCCGGCCGAGGCGCCCTTCACATTCGCGCGCGCGGGCGAGCGCGCGTCGTTACGCTTCACGGTGACGATTCCGTCCATTGAGAACCGGCTGTACGACGTGCGCGCAGTCGCGACAGTCGACGGCCGCGAGTACACGGAGGGCTTCGAGGAGATCGACTTCCGCGACCTCGAAGCACGGCACCTCTATCGTCCCTCGACCATCACCGTGCGCGGAATCGACGTCGGCACGGTGCCAGGCCTGAAGGTCGGCTACGTGATGGGCATCGGCGACCAGGTGCCTCAGGGCATCCGGCAGCTCGGCTACGAGGTGACGCTTCTGGACGAGCGGGCGCTGGCCACCGCGGACCTCTCCCAGTACGACGCCATCATGACCGGCACGCGTGCCTACGCCGTGCGCGAGGACCTGAAGACCTACAACCAGCGCCTGCTGGACTACGCGCGAAACGGCGGGCACCTGATCGTGCTCTACAACACGCAGGAGCTGGTACCGAGCCAGTTCGCCCCGTTCCCCGGGGAGCTCACCGCGCGCGCGGAGGAAGTCTCGGAAGAGGATTCACCGGTCGAGATCCTCGCGCCGGGCGTGCCGATGCTGAACGTCCCGAACAAGATCACCCCGGCCGACTTCGAGGGCTGGGTCGAGCAGCGCGGCTCGAAGTTCTGGAGCGCCTGGGACCCGGCGTACGCGCCCGTCATCGCCACGCACGACATCGGCCAGGACCCGCAGCGCGGTGGTTGGCTATGGGCGCGTGTGGGCAAGGGGCATTACACGTACTTCGCCTATGCGTTCCACCGGCAGCTGCCCTACGGCGTGCCCGGCGCGTACCGGCTGCTGGCGAACCTGCTGGCGCTCGGCCAGTCGGGCCGCTGAGGGGCGGCGAGCCCAATGCGGCTGGAACCTGCGCTCCGGTCTCACGTGCTGCTCTTCGGCCTGCTGGGCGGCGTGCTCATCGCTGCATTGCGGTTCATCGAGTATCGCTGGCTCGTCGTGGAGCACTCAATCGAGATCTACGGCGGGCTGGTGGCCGTCCTGTTCGCCGGCGTCGGCGTCTGGCTCGGGCGGCGGCTCGTGCACGAGCGCAGCACCGTGGTCATCCGCGACGTCGTGCGGGAAGTCCCGGTGCCGGCACCGCCCACCTTCGAGCGCGACCAGGCGCGGGTCCAGGCCCTGGGCATCACGCCGCGGGAGCTCGAGATCCTGGAGCTGATCGCGGAAGGACTGAGCACCAGGGAGATCGCCGATCGGGCGCACGTGAGCGAAAACACCGTGAAGACCCACTCCGGCCGGGTGTTCGACAAGCTCGGCGTGCGGCGGCGGACCCAGGCCGTGCAGCGCGGGAGGGAGCTGCGGCTCATCCCGTGACCGGGCCGTGGTGCTGCTTTCGGGCGATTTCAACGCCGGTCGCCGCGAAATCACCCGTTCGGGTGACGACCCGTGGGAGCGGTTCCGCGAGAATCCGCTCGTTCAGCCACACACCTGCGAGGTCCCATGCGAAGAATCGTCCTGACGTTCGGTCTCATCGCCGGCGCCATGCTGTCGGCGATGCTGCTCGTCACCTTCCTCTTCGAGGATCAGATTGGCTTCGATCGCGGCGCCGTCATCGGCTACACGACAATGGTGCTGGCGTTCCTGATGGTGTACTTCGGCGTCCGGTCCTACCGCGACACCGTGGCCGGCGGCCGGCTCACCTTCGGCCGCGCCCTCCTGGTGGGCCTGCTGATCTCGGCGGTCGCCACCGTCTGCTATGTGGCCACGTGGCAGGTGGTCTACCACCGCCTGGCGCCGGACTTCGCCGAGAAATACGCGGCTTACACCATCGCAAAGGCCGAGGCGGCCGGGGCGGGCGAAGCCGAGATTGCCGCGCGGCGGCCAGATCAGTTGGCCCGGCAACACGCCCT
>CAZLBU010000123.1:2370-2632 GCA_964557815.1 uncultured Bifidobacteriaceae bacterium
ATTGCCGCGCGCAGGCAGGAGATGGCGGAGTTCGCCGAGATGTACAAGAACCCGCTGGTGAACATCGCGCTCACGGCGCTCGAGCCGCTGCCGGTGGCTTTGGTGTTCACCCTGCTGACGGCTGGCGTCCTGAGCCGGAGGAAGGACGGGCGCCAGGCTTGAGGTTGCCGCGAGTACAGTAATGGGAGGGAGCGCCGGCATGAAGCACCCCGGGCACACGCCCCCCTTCCGCGGTTCCAACGGGGAGATCCTGCCGAACAGC
>CAZLBU010000123.1:2642-5422 GCA_964557815.1 uncultured Bifidobacteriaceae bacterium
GGCTACCTGCGCCTCGGCGGGATCGACCAGTGGGTGATGATACGCGGCGAGAACCTCGAGAACCCGCCGCTGGTCCTCCTCCACGGCGGGCCGGGCATGTCCGAGACCTTCTTCTTCCGGCACTTCAACGCGCCGCTGGAGAAGGCGTTCACGGTCGTCTACTGGGACCAGCGCGGCACCGGCAAGTCGTTCCACCGCAGGATTCCCCGGTCGTCGATGACCGTCGAGCAGTTCGTCAGCGACCTCGGCGAGCTGGTCGACGCCGTGCGCGCACGCGTCGGACAGCAGAAGGTCGTGCTCTTCGGGCACTCGTGGGGATCCGCGTTCGGCACGATCTTCGCCGGGCGTTTCCCGGAGAGGGTCGCCGCCTATGTGGGCAGCGGTCAGGTCGGGGACTCGCAGGCGGGCGAGGCAGCATCGTATGCCTACGCGCTCGCCGAGGCCCAGCGGCGTGGGAACCAGCGGGCCCTGAGGGCCCTCGCCGCCATCGGCCCACCGCCCCACACGGCAAAGAGCCTGTGGGTGGAGCGCACCTGGGTATCCCGTCTCGAAGGCCTGGCGACGGCTGGAACGATGTGGAAGACCGCACTGATGTTCCTCGAGGGACCAGAGCGCTCGGTCTTCGACGTGCGGAACATGCTCCGTGGCTTCCGCTTCTCCATCGACGCCATGTGGGACGAGGCGTCGAAGATCAATCTCCTGTCCGCCGTACCCGCCCTCGCAATGCCCGTGTTCTTCTTCCTCGGGCGCCGCGACCACTGGGTGCCACCAGAGACCAGCGTGGCCTACTTCAACGCGCTGGTCGCGCCGTCGAAGATGCTGGTGTGGTTCGAGGAGTCCGGGCACGAGCCCTTCGCGGACGAGGCGGAGAAGTTCAACGCGTCGATGATCGAGCTGGTCCGACCGGCCGTAGCGTGACCCTCAGGATCTCCCGCGGCCGCGCGTGAACACGAAGTAGGCGACCACCGCCGCGCCGAGGAACGCGGCCGAGAACACGACGCCCTCTCGCGGTCCGGTGAAGAAGATGTAGAGCCACAGCGCCAGCGACAACAGCGCCGGCAGCGGGTACAGCCACATCGTGAAGGGCTGCGGGATGTCCGGCCGGTAGCGCCTGAGCAGGATGACCGCCGCGCACTGCCAGATGAACCGCACCAGGATCTGCACCTGGATCAGCCAGCTCACCAGCTGCCCCAGCGTGAAGAAGCAGAAGGGCAGCGAGATGAGCGTGATGACCACCAGCGACACGTGGGGGAAGTGCTTGGTGGGGTGCACCTTCGCGAACACCGCGAAGAAGTCGCCGTCGCGCGCCGCGGCGAACGGAATGCGCGAATAGCCCAGGATGGTGGCGTAGAGTGACGCCGCCGCCACGAAGAGGATGAGGCCCGTCATCACCATGCCGGCGATACGGCCCGTCCCAGGATCCTCGAAGGTCCGGACGATGAACTCCGACGCGATCGTCCGGAGCTGGGCGGCTTCCTGCCACGGGATGAGCCCGAGCACCACGATCGTCATCGCCATGTAGAGCGCGGAGACGATGAAGATGGAGACGACGATGGAGCGGGGCACCGTGCGGCCCGGGTTCACGATCTCCTCGCCGATGTTGCACACCTGGTTGTAGCCGCCGTAGCTGTACATCGCCAGCACCGAAGCGGCCCCCACGCTCGCCGCCAGCGAGGCGTCGAAGGCATACGCCTCCGGCGGGAAGTCGAAGGCCATCGATGGCGAGAAGTTGAACAACCCGACGACGATGACCCAGCCGACGGTGAGGAACACGCCGGCGAGCATCACGACGGCGAGGCGGCCGATGGACTCGATGTCGCCCCACAGCAGCGCGCCCATGCCGATGCACACCGAGGCCGCGAGGAGGTGGTGCTGGATCGGCGTCATCGACGTCCAGACGAACTGCAGGTAGTCGGAGAAGCCCACCGCCCCTCCGGCGATGGAGAGCGGGGCCACCAGGATCGTCTGGAAGATGAACAGGAACCCCATCAGCCGGCCAAGGCCGAAGGGCTGGAACGCCTCGCGCAGGTAGAGGTATCCGCCGCCGCTGCCCGGGAGCGCCGCTCCGAGCTGTGCGTAGACGCCCGCGATCCACGCGTAGAGGACGTGCGGGCCGTTCATCGCCTGGACCATGAACGGGATGGTCAGGAACGGCCCCACGCCCACCATGCTGATGATGTTGGTCGAGGTGGCCTGCAGCAGGCCCATCCGTCGGTCGAGGTGCGGCTTCTCCGTGTCGCTCACAGCGACAGCACCTCGACGAGCCGGGCCGCTGCGGCGTGTGTGGGCACCAGCGGGTTGAGCGCGAGCGCGTTGACGAGCGCGGCACGCGTGCCGGCGCGCACCGCCTCGATGGTCGCGCGCTCGAACGCCTTCACGCGCACGACCAGGTCGCGAGCCTGCGCCGGCAGGGCGCCCACGTGCAGCGCCTGCGGCCCGTTGGCGTTCACCACTGCCGGCACCTCGATCACGTCGTCATCGGCCAGCTCCGGGATGTTGCCCCGGTTCAGCACGTTGAGCGGGATGATGGCGTTCGAGTGGCGCACCATCGCCTGGATGGCGGTAGAGGTCGAAGAGCGCCCGCGTGAGCTGTGCGATTACCGCGCCGCGCGTCTTCCCCGCCGCGCGCAGGTTGGCCACCGCGCGCTCGGGCGAGTCGTAGTAGAAGACGTACTCCGTGGGCAGCAGCCGGATCTCACGCAGCCTCGCGGGCGAAAAAAGCGGCGTGCGATACACGCCGGCCAGCGTGGCCTCGTCCTCCCACAGCCGGTCCAGCTGCG
>CAZLBU010000123.1:5432-8140 GCA_964557815.1 uncultured Bifidobacteriaceae bacterium
CAGAACACTTCGCGGATGAACCCGAGATGGTTGAGCCCGACATAGTCGAAGCGGCACTCGTCCGCCGGCAGGCCCAGCGCGTGGGCCACTTCCTGGAACAGCTCGGTGGGCGTATCGCAAATGCCGATCACGCGGGCGCCGGCCTCGGCCATCAGGGCCTGCGAGACGAGCCCTGCCGGATTCGTGAAATTGATGGTCCACGCGCCCGGCGCGCGGCGTGCCACCTCGCGCGCGTACTCCAGCAGGGGCGGGATGGTCCGCACCGCCATCGCGAACCCGCCGGGGCCCACGGTCTCCTGGCCGACAAAGCCCAGCGAGAGGGCGGCCTGCTCGTCCCGCACGCGCGCCTCGATGCCGCCCACGCGGATGCTCGTGATGACGAAGGACGCCCCGTCGATGGCCGGCACGGCGCTGGCATGCGTCGTGACACGCGCCGGGCCCGCGCGCCGGGCCGCAAGGTCCGCGATCACCTTCAGCCGCGCCAGGTCCGGGTCGTAGAGGGCGAACTCGTCGATCCCGAGCGCCGCGCCGGCAAGCCCGTTCACCAGCAGCGGGACGCGCACGCCCGCGCCGCCGATCACGGCGAGCTTCATGAGGGGTTCCGCCTTCCGGTGCCGCCCGCGGACCGTGCCCCGACGCGGGGCGCCCGGAGCGGTCGCGCTCGCGGCAGCGCGTCCAGGCCACCGGCAGCACGTGTCGAGAGGCTCCCCACCCTCACGCCCGCGCGCAGGCAGGCCGCCACACCCCGCCCCCGCACCAGCGCTGCGAGGAACCCACCGTTGAACGCATCGCCCGCGCCGGTCGTGTCCACGACGCGCACCCGGGGCGCCGGCACGCGCACGATGGCGCCGTTGGCGATCGCGAGGGCACCGCGCGGGCCCTGCTTGACCACCACGCCGCGAGCCATCGCCTGCAAACGCCGCAGGGCCTGGGCCATCGTCGTCGTGCCCGTGTAGAGCCGCGCCTCGCGGTCGTTGACGAAGACCCAGTCCAGTGCGCCCAGAAGTGTTTCGAAGCCGCGACGGTCGGCCAGCTCGTCATGCCAGCCGAAGTCCCAGGACGTGGTGGTGCCCCGCGCGCGCAGGCGCTCCAGGGTGTGAACCCACCCCGCGAGGTCCCGCGGGCCCAGCGCGACGTGCACATGCGCCGCGCGCGGAAGCCCCCGCGCGAACCAGGCGAGCGCCCGCGCCTCGAGCTCCTCGTTCACCCCATCGAACGTGACGAAGGCACGATCGTCGCGCGTGGAGAGCGCCACCGACACGGCGTGCGGCTCGCCCGCGCGCCGCAGGTTCCGCACGCGCACGCCCTCGGCTCTCATGCGGCGGGCTGCCTCGTCCGACAGCGCGCTGACGATTTCCACGCGCGCGCCCATCCGCGCGGCGGCCACGGCCGTGATCAGGGTGCCGCCGCCCGGCGTGCGTGTGAAGTCAGGCGTCCGCAGCTCCTCGCCCTCGCGAGGCAAGCGCGCAAGGCCGTGGAACACCAGATCCTCGAACGCCTCGCCAATAGAGATGATGTCGGGGGACAGGGATCGAATCCTCGCGGCGCGCTATTGGACCGTGACCGGGTAGCTGACGGACCGCAGCGCGGCGGGGTCTGAGCCCTTCTTGTAGTCGAACGTGAGGGTGGTGCTCCCGGGCTTGACGGCCTTCAGCGCGAAGACCTCGACGCCACCCTTCGGCCCCTGCTCCCAGGCGGGCTCGCCCTCGACCGCCACGACGCCCCCGTCCGACCCGGCGCGCATCGACCATCGCGCCCCAGCGGCCCGGTCGGCCGCCAGCCGCGCGGTCATGCGGTGTCCCACTCGCAAGGCGATGGGCCAACCCGACGCCAGGTCGGTGACCATCGCGGCGGGCTGGTCGCCCGGTATCGACGATGCGGGCGGCACGCCGAGCGGGGCACCGCTCCCAGGCGCGGGCATCGTCGCGGGGTCGATGGGCTTGAAGGCCGGCGCCGGCGGCTCCGCGGGCTGCTCCTTCGCCCCGCCGCACGCGGCGGCAAGCACGACGGCTCCCGCGAGGATTGAGCCAGGCATGAGTGAGCGGCGAATCATGCCCGTATCTTACCCGCGCCGAGGGAGGCCGGCGCCGGGCCGGGCCTACTGAATCACGACGTACCGGGCAAGCCGCTTCACTTCCTTGTCGTCCACGTACTTCCCGATCTCCTTGTAGAACTGCTCCATCGTCTTCCAGGGACGGTATTCCTTGAACTCGCGCACCATGCGCTTTCCCGCGCCGGGAATGCTCAGGATGTCCTCGTCCGTGGCCGTGTTCAGGTTGACGGGGATGAAGCAGTACTGCGCGAGGCGCGCCGTCTCCTGCGCGTTCACGTACTTGCCGATTTCCTTGTCGAACTGGCCCCATGTCCTCCATGGGCGATACTCCGCGAACTCGCGCGCCATGCGGTTGCCGGCGCCCGGCACCAGCAGGATCTCCTCGCGCGTGGCAGTGTTCAGGTTGATGTGGATGAAGGCCTTGGCGTAGAAAGACATGGCCTGCTCCTGCGTGAGCTTCTGCCCGAGCAGGAACGCGTTGAGATCGGTGATGCTGCCGAACGGCCGCGCGGCCATGAGCGCCTTCACGATGGCCGGCGACATGTTCGGCGCGGCCAGGAGCTCGGCTTCGGTCGCGGTGTTGGCGTCCACCACCCCGAGCGACTTGCCCACCTGCGCGGAGGCGACGACGGCCATCGCACACACCAGCGCGGCG
>CAZLBU010000124.1:0-4079 GCA_964557815.1 uncultured Bifidobacteriaceae bacterium
CGAACAGGTGCGGGCAGGTGCGAACAGGTGCGGGCAGGTGCGAACAGGTGCGGGCGGGTGCGAGCGAGTCCGCCGTGCCGGGGGATCCGAACGTCCGTGCTTTGAACGTCCGTGCTTTGAACCTCCGTGCTTTGAACGTTCGTGCTTCGGCCCCCCGTGCTTCGCTACAGTAGATCCTGCGTGCACGGCAGCTCCATCGTCCAGGATCTCGTTCTGCTGTACGCGCTGGCGCTCGTCCTGCTGCTCATCGGCGGTCGCCTGCGCGCCCCGGTCATCGTCAGCCTCATCGCCACCGGGGTCATCGCGGGACCGGGCGGGCTCGGGCTGGTCGGCTCGGAGGAAACGGTCACGGTCCTCTCCGAGATCGGCATCGCGCTGCTGCTCTTCATGGTGGGCCTCGACCTGTCGTTCGGCGAGGTGCGCCGGCTGTGGCGTAAAGTCGTCGTCGGCGGCGGCGCGCAGATGCTGGGCACCATGGCCGTGACGGCGCCCCTCGCCTATTGGCTCCTCGGCAGCCGCGCGGAAACGGCCGTCTTCGTCGGGTTCTTCGTCGCCATCTCCAGCACGTCCATCATCGTCCGCGAACTGACACGGCGGAACGAGGCGCACGCGCCGCACGGCAGCCTGGCGATCGGCATCCTGCTGTTGCAGGACCTGGCGGCGCTGGTCGCCCTGGTGCTGGCGCCGGTGCTGTTTGGCGCCACCGACGCGCCAAGCCTGGGGCGCACGCTGATCCTGCTGGCCGTGATTGCCGTGTCGCTGACCGCCGTCACCCGGTTCCTGCTCCCGGTGCTGTTCCGGCTGGCCACCGTCTCGGGGCGCGAGGCGTTCGGGCTGATGGTTCTGGTGGCCAGCCTCGGCACGGCCTGGCTGGCCTCGACCCTGGGCCTGTCGATGACCGTTGGCGCATTCCTGGCCGGCCTCGTCCTCGACGAGAGCGAGTTCAGCCACCAGATTCACGCCGAGATCCGGCCGCTCCGCGATCTGCTCACCAGCCTGTTCTTCATCTCGGTGGGGCTGCTGGTGCAGCCGGCCGCGCTGGCCTCCGTCCTGCCGTGGGTGGTGGGGGCGGCGCTGGCCATCATCGGGTTGAAGACGCTTGGTGCGACCGCCGCGCTGCTGCTCGCGCAGGTGCCTCTGCGGGTGGCGGCCACCACCGCCCTGGGGCTTGCGCAGATCGGCGAGTTCTCGTTCGTGCTCGGCACGAGTGCGGTGGCCAACGGCGCTATTGGGCCGGAGGCCTGGCAGGTGCTGCTGGCGGCCAGCGTCCTGACGATGATGGCGACGCCCTGGTTGGTGGGCATTGCCCCGGCCTTCGGCGGATGGGTCGCCGGCGGGCGGGAGGCTGCCGCGACGGAGGCCGGACCCGAGAAGACCCTGAGCGGCCACGTGCTGATCCTGGGATTCGGCGTCGGTGGCCGGCTGATCGCCTGGGCCCTCCGGGGGGTGCAGACCCCTCACGTCGTGCTCGAGCTGAACGGGACGGCCGTCCGCGAAGCCGCCGCGCAGGGACACCATATTCTCTATGGCGATGCCACGGCCGCCGAGCCGCTGAGGGCGGCGGGCGTGGAGCGGGCCGCGGCCGTCGTCTGTGTGCTGAGCGATCCGAGCGCCACGGAACGGGCCATCCGGGCGGTCCGGTCGCTGAATCGGGCGGTGCCCATCCTCGTGCGAACGCGGTATCGCGCCGAAGCCGAGCGCATGGTCCGGGCGGGCGCCACTCGGGCCGTGGCCGAAGAGCTGGAGGCGTCGCTCGAGGTGATGGCGGAGCTGTTGGTGCGCCTGGATGTCCCGGGGAACGTCGCCGAGCAGCTGGTCGGCGATGCGCGGAGGTCGATGGCGTCCTCGACAGCCCGGCCCGTGTCGGTGCCGGCTGCGCCCACCGACCAGGTTGCCGGCCTGCTGGGCGCCACTCCCGTCTCCAGCTACCAGCTGACGGCGGGTGACTGGGCGGTGGGCCGGAGCCTGGCGGCGGTCAACCTCAGGGCCGAAACCGGGGCCACGATTCTGGCCCTCAAGCGCGGGGGGACCACCCTGACGCCACCCACCGTGGACTGCGTGTTCTCGGCCGGCGACGTCTTGTATGTCGTGGGCGACGAGGCCAGCGTCCGCCAGGCCCGCTCCCGCCTCACGGCGGGCGGCGCCGCGGGCGAGGATCGGTCCCCCCAAACCGTTGAAAGCGTGTAAAATCTCCGGCGAGGCACAACCCAGGTGGCGTCCATCGCCGCAGTGAACCAAGGAGGCATCGTATGTCGCTGACCCGTCGGCGACTCTTTCAGCGTCTTGCGACCCCGGACTACTCCGCCCAGGCGGAGTGGATTTCGGCCAGGGGCCGCGAAGCCGGCATGATGGAGTACGGCGAGCAGGGCATGGCTGGAGCCAGGCCCGTCCGCATCGCCAGCAATGAAAATCCCCTCGGGCCCGGACAGCACGTGCTCGACGCCATCGTCGGGAAGTTCCCCGAAGCCCATCGGTACCCGTTCAACGCCCGCCAGACCGAAGGTGCGCTGATCACGGCGATTGCCCAGAAGTTCCAGGCGAAGAACGAGAACGTGCTCCTCGGGCCCGGGTCAGGGGAGATCCTGACGCACTCGGTGCGCGCGTTCACTTCGGCGTCCAAGCCGCTGGTGACGGCGTGGCCGTCGTTCGAGAACCCGCGCGACACGGCGAAGAAGATCGGGACGCCCGTGCGCGAGGTCCAGCTGGACGGGAAGCTGCGCATCGACATCGCGAAGATGATCGAAGCGTCGAAGGGCGCCGGCCTGGTGTTCTTCTGCAACCCCAACAACCCGACGGCGACGGTGCACGGGAAGACGGCCGTGGCCGACATGGTCAAGGCCATCCGCTCGGCCTCGGCCGACACGTTGATCCTCATCGACGAGGCGTACCACGACTACGTCACGGAC
Organism: uncultured Bifidobacteriaceae bacterium; assembly: GCA_964557815.1. Taxonomy (GTDB): domain Bacteria; phylum Acidobacteriota; class Vicinamibacteria; order Vicinamibacterales; family UBA2999; genus VFZN01. Next base: position 2,907 of record CAZLBU010000124.1, read on the forward strand.
CCCTCCTACCAGTCGGCCGTGGACATCGCCCTCTCGACGCCCAACGTGTTCGTCACGCGCACCTTCTCGAAGGCGTATGGCATGGCAGGCCTGCGCGCGGGATACGCCATCGGCCACGCGCCGACGATCAAGGCCATCCAGGCGTTCAAGATGCCGTACGGCCTCGGCACGCTCACGCTGGGCGGCGCCATCGCCGGGTGGGCCAACCAGGGGCACATCGACAACGAGCGGAAGCGCAACACCGAGGTGAAGGCCTTCACGGTGAAGGCGTTCGCCGACATGGGCATTTCCGGCACCGACTCGCAGACCAACTTCCTGTTCATGGACATCAAGCGGCCGGCCGCAGGGTTCCGCGATGCCTGCCGTGCGCAGGGGGTACTGGTGGGACGGGACTTCCCGCCCTACGAGAAGACGCACTGCCGCATCTCCATCGGCACGATGGCCGAGATGCAGAAGGCGGTCGAGGTGTTCAAGAAGGTGCTCGGCACCACCACGACCACGTCCAGCAAGGACGGGCAGTAATCCGATGTCCAGAGTGAAGGAGGTTTCAGCCATGTCGCTCTCGCGACGTTCGTTCGTTCAGACGCTGGGCGTCGGCGGCGCCGGGTTGTGGATCACGGCACGGGGCCGCGAGGCCTCGCTCTTCGCGCAGGGCATCCAGCCCCTCGCGGGTCCCGCCCCGTCGATCATCCTGTCCAGCAACGAGAACCCGCTCGGCTGCAACGCCGATGTTCTCGCCGCCATCAAGAATGCCGCCTTCCCCGAGGCCGGCCGCTACCCGTTCGCCACGGCCGAGGAGGTCTCGGAGCTGGTGGCGAAGAAGCACGGGGTCAAGCGCGAGAACGTGCTGCTCGGCTCGGGCTCGACGCAGATCCTGCGGACGAGCACGCACGTCTTCACGTCGAAGACCGCGGGCCTCGTGGCCGCCATCCCGGCCTACGAGGAGTGCGCGGACTACGCGCGGCTGATGGGCCACCCCATCACGGGCGTGAAGCTCGGCGCCGGCCTGAAGATGGACCTCGACGCCATGCAGCAGGCGTCGAAGGGCGCGGGCCTGGTGTTCTACTGCAACCCGAACAACCCTGTCGCCACGGCGGTCACGGGATCGGACACCCGCGCCTACCTCGACACGCTGATGAAGGCGTCGCCGAACACCACCGTCCTCGTGGACGA
>CAZLBU010000124.1:4121-7493 GCA_964557815.1 uncultured Bifidobacteriaceae bacterium
CCGGGCTACGAGACGATGATCCCGCTGGCGGTCAACAACCCCCGCGTGGTGGTCGCCCGCACCTTCTCGAAGTGCTTCGGCATGGCCGGCATCCGCATCGGCTACGCCATCGGTCACCGGGACACCATCAAGAAGATGGCCGACTGGGACGGCGTGGGCAACATCAGCGTGATGGCGCTCCAGGGCGCCAAGGCCGCGCTGGCCGTGCCCGACAGCTGGGTGAAGGAAGAGCAGAAGCGCAACGAGGCGGCTCGCAACTTCACGCAGAAGTGGTTCGCGGACCGGGGCTACACGCACACCGACTCGCAGACCAACTTCCTGTTCATGGACGTCAAGCGGCCGGCCCGCGAGTTCCGTGCGGCCTGTCTGAAGGAAGGCGTGTTCATCGGGCGCGACTTCCCGCCGTACGAGAAGACGCACGTGCGCATCTCCATCGGCACCATGGCGGAGATGCAGAAGGCCGTGCAGGTCTTCGAGCACGCGCTCGCGCAGCCGTCACAGGCGGCCGCCTAGCACAGGACGGCAGGCACCGGACCACACGGCAGACGGCCACCCTCATCGGGAGCTGACACGCCACCTGGCCGACGACCACCAACCGGGTTTCTCGCTCGCCACCCACGGGCGCGGAACCCGGTTTCTTTTTTTTGAAGTCTTCACGGGTTGCACGGGAGGTCGCCGATGGATATCGATCGACGCGCGTTTCTCGCGAGCGTAGGTGGACTGGCGGTGGTCGAGGCCCTCGATCCCGAGGCGAAAGCCGAGGCGCTCGAGCACTACATGATGGAGAAGCTCGACGCCGAGGCCGGCGGCTTCGCTCTCGACGGCGAGGCGCAGGTCGTCGCGGCGCCGCCCGACGCCACCATCCGGCGCGGGGCCGGGAGCCTCTTCGGGCCGCGCGGGCAGGAGGGCAAGCGGGCGATGCCGGCGTTGGCCCCGATGTCCGACACGCCGACGCTGATCGAGTTCTTCGAGAAGCGCTTCGCCCCGGCCAACCACGTGCTGCAGAGCGCGACGCGCGCGCTCAAGACCGGCATGAGCGAGGAGATCGTCCTGGCCTGCCTGCTGCACGACGTGGTCCTCAACCTGGTGAAGGTGGACCACGGCTGGTGGGGCGCGCAGATGCTCGAGCCATACGTGCCGGAGCGCACCAGTTGGGCCATCCGCTATCATCAGGCGCTGCGCTTCTACCCCGACCCGGCCAACGGGTACGAGTACCCCGAGCTCTACAACCGCATCTTCGGCAAGGACTACGAGCCGCAGCCGCACATCAAGGCCGCTTACGAGTACGCGCGCAAGCACAAGTGGTACATCGATGCGCGCATGGTCACGGTGAACGACCTCTACGCGTTCGACCCGAACGCGAAGGTGTCGATCGAGCCGTTCATCGACATCATCGGCCGGCACTTCAAGCAGCCCAAGGAAGGCCTGGGGAACGACAACAGCCCCGTCGCCCACATGTGGCGGACGATGATGTTCCCGGATAACCCGCTCTGAACCGTCTCGCGCGCGTCATCGGGCTGTCGCACGCGACGGCGCTGGTCGTCGGCACCATCGTCGGCGCGTCGGTCTTCGTGCAGGCGTCGGAGATCACGGCACGCGTGCCCTCGACCGCCGGCGTGGTGCTGGCCTGGCTGCTGGCCGGCGGGCTCACGCTGCTCGGCGCACAGGTGTGCGCCGAGCTCGCCTCCGCGTATCCCCGCACGGGCGGCGTGTACGTCTTCCTCCGGGAGGTCTACTCGCCCGCGCTTGGGTTCCTCTGGGGCTGGGCGATGTTCTGGAGCATGCACAGCGGCATCGCCGCGGCGGTGGCCACCGTGTTCGCGCGCTACGCAGGCACGTTCCTCAACCTCGGCGACACCGGCACGCGCCTGCTGGCGGTGGGCGCCATCCTGTTCCTCTCGGCCATCAACTACGCGGGCACGCGCACGGGCAGCCGGTTCCAGGCCGGCATCACCGGCGTCAAGCTGGCTGCGGTGGTTGCCATCGTTGCCGTCGGGTGGTGGCTGGCGCCGGCCGCGCCGCCGCCCGTGGCCGCGGGCGAGGTGGGGGCGTGGGGCCCGGTCGACCTGATGCTCGCCGTGTCCGCCGGCCTCTTCGCCTTCGGCGGGTGGCACATGGTCACCTACACGGCGGAAGAGACGGTGGACGCCGCGCGCACCATCCCGCGGGCGCTGATGCTCGGCATCGCCGTCGTCACCGTCTGCTACGTGGGCCTTAACGCGGTGTACCTGAGCGTGCTCTCGGTCCCGGAAGTGGTGGCGTCCACCCGCGTGGCGGCGGACACGTTCGACCGCCTGATCGGGCCGGCAGGCGCGGTGGCGATTGCCGCGCTGGTGATGGTGAGCGCCTTCGGCGCGCTGAACGGCATCATCCTGGTCGGCCCGCGCGTGTACTACCAGATGGCGCAGGACGGCCTGCTCTTCCGCTGGGCTGGCGCAGTGCACCCTCGTTTCCAGACCCCCGCGCGCGCCATCGTCCTGCAGGCGGTGTGGTCCAGCGTGCTGGTGTGGACGGGCACCTACCGGGCGCTCTTCACGCGCGTCATCTACACGGAGTGGATTTTCTTTGCCTTGCTGGGCGTCGCGGTCTTGCTGCTCCGGCGCCGGCGCGGTTACGATCCCCCCTGGCCGATGCCACTGGTTCCCATTGCCCCCCTGGTGTTCGTCCTCGCGTCTGCGGCGATTGTCGTGAACCAGCTGAGCGCCGACCCGCGCGAGAGCGCCATTGGCCTGGGCCTCGTGCTGTCCGGCCTCCCGGTGTACTGGCTGTGGTCCCGCCTCCGCCAAGCCCACGGCGGGCAAGCCTGATCCCTGATCCCTGACCTCTGATCCCTGATCCCATCCCTGATCCCTGACCCCGACATGATCATCGACTTCCACAACCACTACTATCCGCCCGAGTACCTCGACGCCGTGAAGGCGGGCCGCTCGTCCATCAAGCTGGACTACGACGCCGAAGGCAACCCGCGGCTCCATTACCCGGGCGACTACAACATCCTCGTCGCGGGCCATCGCGACCTCGACTATCGCGAAAAGGTCCTGGCCGAGCACGGCGTGGACATGCAGGTGGCTACCTTCACCACGCCCGGCGTCCACATGGAGGAGCCGGAGCTCGCGGTGGAGCTGGCGCGGGCCGTGAACGACGCCTACGCGGCGGAGCGGCGGCGGCGCACGGCCTTCACGTTCCTGGCCACGCTGCCGTTGAACGATCCTGCGGCCTCGGTGGCGGAGCTCGAACGCGCGATGGCAGCGGGCCTCCCCGGCGCGATGGTCTTCAGCAACGTGAACGGCGTGGCGCTGGCCGACGCGCGCTACGAGCCTCTCTGGCGGAAGGCGGACGAACTGAAGGCGGTCATCTACATCCACCCGGCAC
>CAZLBU010000124.1:7503-8138 GCA_964557815.1 uncultured Bifidobacteriaceae bacterium
ACCCGCTTGGCGTGGAGGCGATGGAGCAGTACTGGCTGATGCCGCTCGTGGGGTTCCTGATGGACACCACCCTGGCCGCGGCGCACCTGGTGTTCGCCGGCGTGCCGCGCCGCTACCCGAACATCACCTGGGTGCTGTGCCACATGGGCGGCGCCATCCCGTACCTGGCCGAGCGGCTGGACCGCGGCTACGAGGCGTTCTCCGAGTGCCGGAAGAACATCGACCAGCCTCCCAGCGCGTACCTGAAGCAGTTCTACTACGACACGGTGAACTTCGATCCGAACTGCATCGAGCTGGCGATGGCCTTCGCGGGCCCGGATCACATCATGGCGGGCAGCGACTACCCGCACCAGATCGGCAGCATACCGAAGATGCTGCACGCGCTCCGCGGGCTGGACGTCACCGAGGACGACCGGCGGAAGATGATGGGAGGGAATGCGGCACGGATTCTTCGCCTGTAGGTTCCAGGCACGAAGGTTCAAGGCACAGAGGTTCAAGACACGTAAGGAGCGCCGGGGCTTCAGCCCCGGCGTCAAGAGGAGCGAGAAAACGATGACGATGAAGTGGAAGGGCATCTGGGCGGCGGCCGCCATCTGCGCCGCGACGGCGGCGGTGGACGCGGTGCAGCAGCAGGC
>CAZLBU010000125.1:0-7799 GCA_964557815.1 uncultured Bifidobacteriaceae bacterium
TCGCTCCAGAAAGTCTCTGAGGAAAGTGCCAACTTCGGGGACCCCTTTTGACGGTTTGGGCCTGCAGTCTCCCAGGGCCCGTCTTCTCGAAAGGAACTAATGAAATGCACGGGTCCGCATGGAGGAATAGAATGGCGGCGGACCCGGCGAGACTCAATTGGGGGCGGCTGCTCGAACATCGGCCACGACGGACGATACGGAAAGGAGGCCAGCGTGGCGACTAGGAAACAGGTGTCTATCGCTGGCGTTGTCATTCTGATAGTCCTGCTGATTTTGGCGATCCTGTGGGGCTCGTATGGCGAGACGGTCCGGGGTGAGGTACTCTTTGAGCAGGCAGCCCCCGCTAGAAATCCGTTCGCCGAGGCCTTTAGCCGGTTCGACGAACGGTTCAAGTCAAGCGCGACACGATCCGTCGACCAGTTCGCTAGGGTTACGGCTGACAATCGAGCAGACCTTCTGCAGACAGTCGTAGGCGATGCCACGTTTATCCGCGTCTCAGCGGATGGGCGTCTCGTTCCAACGAGACTTAACGCGGACCAGGCGGCGCAATACCGAGGGCACGTCGACGCCCTACTCCAGGTTGGAGATCTGATCTTCAAGATCGTCTGGACCCTAGGAGATGGTTCATTCGCGAACTTCGGTATTGTGTCGTCAGATCTCCAGCCAAAGTCCGAGCCGGTGCTGGAGACGCTTGCCCATCGGATCGAAAGGAGGGCGGCACAACCAGCGGTCGCACGACTCGTACGAGGTCCCTTCGTCTTTGCCAGTCTCGCGTCAAGCTCTCGGGTTGGATCGGGCCAGGCACAGCCAGCATCTCAGGACAGGTTCACGGTGTACAACCTACTCGGTTTCGATGTTGCCTCGGCAACCCTAAGCATCGGGGTACTTGGAGACGGGCTGACGGTCGAGTACACCGAGGGCGTAAGACGTCCACTGTGGACGACATCAAAGGACTCAACTCAGAAGGCGCTGACGAGACGGGGACGATGCGTGGATGCGCGGACGAACGTCACGTGGGCGAGCCACCTATTCAACTTGAAAATTCAAGGTGGCGCCGCGCTTGAGTTCGGGGCGTCCTTGGGCATGGTGATGCATCAAGGACAGGAGCCCCTCAGGGTCCACCGTTGCCGATGATCAGACCGCAGCTCGCAGGGGCTCTAGGCCCTTCTCGCAATCTCGTGAGCCCGCCTGCCACGCGGAGTGCCACGCGGACGGTCCTGCCACGCGGTGTGCCACGCGGAAAGCGACGGGTTTGGAGGGACTGTGACGGCCTGGGACGGATGCCCGAATAGGCGATTTTGCTCGGGAATCCGGATTTGCTGGCGCGCCCGGCAGGGCTCGAACCTGCGACCCCCGGCTTAGAAGGCCGGTGCTCTATCCAACTGAGCTACGGGCGCCTGACTGCGATCGTACAAGGCAAAAGGAAAAAGGCACAAGGCAGAACGGCTCCCGACTCCCCTCAGTATCGCAACACCAACCCCACGCTGCCGCGCCAGAACCGCACGCGTGCCCCCGTGCCCGCGATCAGATCGTCCCCCTCGCCCACGCTCCGGATGTAGCGCAGGTCGAACCGCACGCCCACGCTGTTCGACAGCATCCCGACGGCCCCGCCCCCGAACGACAGCGCTGGCATCGTGCTCCGGATGGGGAAGACCGACTGGATGTCCCGCGCCTCGGCACGCATCAGCCCGCCCCCGGCCACCACGTACGGCCGGAGCGACTCCCGCGTCACGCTCAGCGGCAGCGTCACGATGACGCTCCCGGTGAGGCTCGTGACGAAACTGCCGGGGACCACGATCTCCCGCTCACCGCGCTCGAAGAACCCGGGCACGTAGCCGATGTCGCCTTCCACGCCCAGGATGCCCGACCCGACCAGCGCCACCGACGCGCCCAGCGCGCTGGCCGTCTCGCCGGCGCCCTGCTCGAGGTCCGCGAAGAGCGCGCTGCCGCCACCGAAGGTGAAGCCGAGATACGGGATGACCAGCAGATCCTGCGCCGCCGCCGACACCGGCGCCAGCAACAGGAGCGACACGAAGATCAGGACCGTCGAACGGCGCATCGTCAGCAGACGGGAACGCACGGAGCGACCGCGGGCCCTCAGTGTCGGTCGGGCCGGGGCGTCGGTCAACAATTCCCTAGAGAAACAGCCGCAGGAAGATCTTCACGAACGGCGAGGCCGTTACGTCGCCCTGCTCGAGGCTGGCCCCGGTGCTGAGCCCGTCGCTGTTGGCCAGCATGATGAGCGTCAGCCGGCGCGACGGGATCTTCAGGATGAGCGCCGAATAGGCATCCGGGATGCGGCTGAAGTGCCAGACCAGCTTCTCGCCCTGGTAGCTCTGGACGAACCAGCCCAGGCCCGTCGGCAGCGGCGTGCCGGTGAAGTTCGCCGGACTCCACGCCACCGCCAGCGTCTCCGGGAGCAGCAGCACGCCATCGTCCAGGGCGAGGTCGAACTTCGCGAGGTCCAAGGCGGTGGAGACCAGGCCGTCCGCGGCCGACAGCCCGCGAGGCGACTGGTCGTTGCGCGAGGCGCGCCCGTTCCGGTCCACGCGGTAGGGGACCGCGATGCGCGCCAGGACGGCCGCGTAGCGGTCCAGCGCGGGCTTCTCGAAGAGCTGCCGCGCCGGGTTCTCCTCGGCGGCCAGGTCCTGGCCCGGCACGGAATCGATCATGGCCAGGCGATCCAGGACGTCCTCGGCCAGCGCCTCGTGGAAGGGCTCGCGGGTGCAGGCCTGGGCGACATCGCTCAGGGCGGCGTAGCGCGTCTCGTCGTACTTGAATTGACCGACCGGCGTGCCGTCCGACGCATGGGCCAGGACGTGGCGGACCGTGGCCGATGGGGCAGGAAAGCCCGGCGCCCAGCGGACGATGGGCGCGTCGATGTCCAGGAGGCCGCGCTCGGTGCACTCGCCCAGCAACACCGCCGCCATCGTCTGCGTGAGGCCGCCGATGGGATACGGCGTATCCGGGGTGGCCGGCACGTTGCGCTCGGCATCCTGCTGGCCGAAGCCGCGATCCCAGGCCACGCGTCCGTCTCTAACGATGACAGCGGACAGCCCGGGGATGCCGGTCTGCTGTCGCAGCGAGTCCAGGTACCGCTCGAACAACGACTCGAGCAGCACCTGGCCCTGTCCGGACCCGGGGGTGGCCACGGCAAAGATGGCCAGCGCGGCGATGGCAACCACACGGAGGCGTCGAATCATGGTGCCGGTAACTGGCTGGAATCATAGCATCTTCGCCATCGGGACGAACTCCGGTCCGTCGGGGGCCGGGGTGTGTTACAGTCTCCGACTGGTGCGTGCGTTCGTCCGGGGTCGCCTGATCGGGTGGGCCGTGCTCGTGGGCCTGTTGACGATGGCGGTACCCGTGTCGGCCGAAACGCTGCGGGTGCGCCCCATGGTCCGCGCCGGCCAGGTGCTGGTCTCTTTCCAGCTCGAGCAGGGGTTCACGGATGAAGTCCGAGCCGTGGTCCAGAGCGGCCTCCGCACCACGTTTACCTACACGGTCGAGCTCAAGCTGAAGGTCCCCGCCTGGGTGGACCGCACGATTGGCGTGGCCGTGGTGTCCACGACCGTGGAGTTCGACAACCTCACGCGGCGGCACACCATTTCACGCACGCTGGACGGCCGCATGGAAGAGTCGCGGGTGGTCGAAGACGAGGCGGTCGTGCGCCAGTTGATGACCAATTTCGAGCGCCTCCCGCTCTTCGACACCAACCTGCTGGAACAGAACCGCGAGTACTACGTCATCGTCCGCGCCGAGGCCCGGCCGCGGAGCGGCGCGGCGTTCTGGCCGTGGGGCGGCGCCACCTCCGGCTCGGGCAAGTTCACCTTCATCCCCTAGCAGCCCGTGGTGGAAGGGGCTGTCATCGGGAAAGGGGACAGGCCCTGTTTCACCCGCGCTTCCAAGGGTCCCCTCATGACGTTCGATCGTGTGTGCTCGCGTGCGAAGGCCCGCGCGGCTGTGGCGGCGCTCTGCACGATCGCGCTCGGCGCGGAGGGCGCGTCCATGCCGGCCGCGGGGGCGCAGTCGCCTGTCACCGCGCTGGAGACGCCGACCGGGGCCGGCAGCAACACCTACGCGATGGCCACCGGCGCGGACGGGACGTCCTATCTGGTCTGGATCGAGCCCGCCGAGCCGAAGGGACACCACGCACTGAAGTTCTCGCGCTTCGACGGGCAGGTCTGGCAGGCGCCGCGCGAGATCGCGCGCGGCAACAACTGGTTCGTGAACTGGGCGGATCATCCCTCCCTGACGGCGCTGCCGGACGGCACGCTCATCGCGCACTGGCTGGTGAACACCGGGCGCAAGCAGGGCTCGTACGGCTACGGCATCCGCGTCGCGCGCTCCACGGACGGAGGCGCCACATGGTCCACGGTGTTCGAGGACGGCATGAAGAACGTGTCCGACTATGCCGGCTTCCTCACCTTCGCGCCTCGCGAGGGCGGCGCGGACGCCATCTACCTGAACCCGCTGAAGCCGGACGAGGACGCGCCCGCTGGCGGGCACGAGGTGGAACACGTCAAGACCCTCGCCGCGGTCAGCTTCGGGACGGACGGCTCGGTGAAGGGGCAGCAGGTCGTGGACGCCGACGTCTGCTCGTGCTGCATGACCGACATCGCGCACACGTCGAGCGGGCCCGTCGCCGTCTACCGCGATCACCAGCCCGGCGAAATCCGCGACATCGCCATCGTCCGCCGGGTGAACGGGCGGTGGACCGAGCCGAAGACGGTGCACGCCGACGGCTGGATGATTCCCGGCTGCCCGACCAATGGTCCCGCCGTGGCGGCGCGCGAGCAGCGTGTCGCCGTGGCCTGGTTCACCGCCGCGAAGGACACGCCGCGCCTCAAGATGGCGTTCTCGGAAGACGGCGGCGCCACCTTCGGCGATCCCGTCGTGATTGACGACGGGCGGCCGGTGGGGTGGCCGGACGTGGTGATGCTCGAGGACGGGGCGACGCTGGTCAGCTGGCTCGAGCGGCGTGGCGAGGGTGTGGGCGAGGTGCTGATCCGCCGTGTTTCGTCGGGGCGGGTGCCGGGGCCGCCGCTGGTGGTGGCCGAGAGCGTGAGCGGCCGCGCGACCGGTGTGCCGCACATGGCGCGCGTCGGGGATCGCGTGCTCGTGGCGTGGCGGAAGGAGCGCGTGCTCACCGCGTCCCTGCCGATTGCGGCCATCGTGCCCTGATACCGCGTCCAGCCCATGGCCCGCGCCCATCCCGTGCCGGACAACTGGGCCGAGCTGCCCGACGAGTCGCTGCTCGATCTCCGGCTGTCGGACCTGCCGCTCACGCTGGCGGGGACGGTGATGGAGGCGCGCGTGGCGCAGCTCAAGGCCGAGCTCACCTCGCGCGGGCTCGACTTCCCGATTCACTTCTATCTCGCCGAGGAGTGGTTCACGCCCGATGGCCACGCCTCGATGGCCGTGCCGTTCTACCTGGCGCACCCACGGCTCGAGAAGCTCGAGCAGGCCCAGATGCTGGCGGTGGAGGGCGGGGAGCACGAGTGGTGCATGCGCATCCTCCGGCACGAGGCGGGCCACGTGGTCGACAACGCCTACAAGCTGCGGCTGCGCAGGCAGCGGCGGGAGCTCTTCGGGAAGTCGTCGCTGCCGTACCCCGAGTTCTACACGCCGAAGCCGTACAGCAAGAGCTTCGTGCTGCACCTGGACCCGTGGTACGCGCAGAGCCATCCGGACGAGGACTTCGCGGAGACCTTCGCGCTGTGGCTCACGCCCGGCGCGAACTGGGAGCAGCGCTATGCGGGGTGGCCGGCGATCAAGAAGCTGGAATACATGGATCGCCTGATGCGATCGCTGGCCGGGAAGCCGGCGCTCGTGGCGGCCGGCGACGAAGTGGACCCGCTGCGCCGGCAGCGCCAGACGCTGCGGCAACACTATCGCCGCAAACGGCGTCATTACGGCGTGGACCATCCGGCGTTCTACGATCGCGACCTGCGGCGGCTGTTCTCGGACGCGCCCGAGCACGCCGATCGTCCCACCGCCGTCCAGTTCATCCAGCGCCACCGGCGCGCCGTGCGCCGCATGGTGGCCGAGTGGACCGGCATCTACCAGTACACGATCGACAAGGTGCTCGAGGACATGATGGCGAGGTCGCGCGAGCTGAAGCTGCGGATGGCGCTGCCGGAGGACCAGGCACGCCAGGAGTTCACCGTGCTGCTGACCGTGCAGGTGATGAACTACCTGCACAGCGGCCGCCACCGGGTGGCGCTATGACGATTCGTCGCGTGCTCGTGCTCGTCCACAAGGACCTGGTGCCGCCGGAGGCGCCGAACCTCGCCGACGTCCCGACGGCGGCGTGGCGCATGGAATGGGACGTCGTCTCCACTCTGAAGAAGGGCGGCTACGAGCTGCGCGTCATCGGCGTGCACGACGATCTCACGCCGATCCGCCAGAACGTCGAGGAGTTCAAGCCCGACATCGTCTTCAACCTGATGGAGGCGTTCGCGGACATCGGCGTCTTCGACCAGAACGTCGTGAGCTACCTCGAGCTGCTGCGGCTGCCCTACACCGGGTGCAACCCGCGCGGCCTGACGCTCGCGCGCGACAAGTCGCTCTCGAAGAAGCTCTTCGCGTATCACCGCGTGCCCGCGCCGGACTTCACCGTGGTGCCGCTCAACCGGAAGCCCTCGGTGCCGAAGAAGCTGAAGTTCCCGCTCATCGTGAAGTCGCCCACCTACGAGTCGTCCATCGGCATCTCGCAGGCGTCGGTGGTGGCCAACGAAGAACAGCTCGCGCGGCGCGTGCAGTTCATCCACCAGTCCATCGGCACCGCCGCCATCGTGGAGCAGTACGTGGACGGGCGCGAGCTCTACGTCGGCGTGATGGGGAACCTGCGGCTGCAGGTGTTCCCCGTCTGGGAGATGTCGTTCGCCAAGATGGGCGAGAACAGCTGGCACATCGCCACCGAGCGCGTGAAGTGGAGCGTGGCGTACCAGAAGAAGCACGGCATCGAGACAGCCGAAGCGCAGCTGGCGCCCGAGGTGGCGCTGCAGGTGCAGCACCTGGCCCGGCGCGCCTACCGCGCGCTGGATCTCTCCGGCTACGCGCGCATCGACCTGCGTCTGCGCGAGGACGGCAAGCTCTTCGTGATCGAGGCGAACCCGAACCCGCAGCTCGCGCAGGGGGAGGACTTCGCCGAGTCGGCGCGGCACGCGGGCGTGGAATACGGGCCGCTGCTGGACAAGATCATGACCCTGGGGCTGCAGTGGCGGCCGTCGCGCATGGCGCACGACGTAGGGTGACGGATGGGTTCTCAGGTTCTCAGGTTCTCAGGTTCTCGGGTTCTCGGGTTCCCGGGTTCTGGGGTTCTGGGGTTCTGGGGTTCTCAGGTTCTCGGGTTCTTTCCCGACGCGATCCCCCTCCCGCCAGGTTCTTTCCCTCTCCCGACGCGGTCTTATACTCCTCCCGACATGATCGCCTACCTCCACTACGACGTCTTCACGAACCGCCCGTTCGAGGGCAACCAGCTGGCGGTGTTTCCCGACGCGCGCGGGATGTCACCGGCCCTGATGCAGACGATCACCCGCGAGATGAACTTCTCGGAGTGTACGTTCCTGCTGCCGGCCGAGACGCCGGGGACGGACATCCGCATGCGCATCTTCACGCCGGGCGCCGAGTTGCCGATGGCCGGCCATCCCACCATCGGCACGACCTTCGCGCTGGCGGACTCGGGCGTGATCAGGCCGGGCACGGAGCGATTCACATTCGGCCTCGGCGTGGGCCCCACGCCGGTTGAGCTCATCTGGCACCCATCGGCGCCATCTGCGCCATCTGCGCCATCT
>CAZLBU010000125.1:7860-8115 GCA_964557815.1 uncultured Bifidobacteriaceae bacterium
CCCGAGACGCGGAAGCCGACGGCCGCGGAAACCGACGTGCTGCGCGCCATCGGCGTGGAACGGTCGGCGCGGCACGAGGGGTTGCCCATCGAGGAGGTGTCGTGTGGCGTGCCGTTCATCTACGTGCCGCTCGCGTCGCGCGCGGACGTGGACCGGGCCGAGGCCGACGTGGGTGCGCTCCGCCAGCTGACGAGCGCGTTCGGGTCCACCCTCGTAGGCGTGTTCCTCTTCTCGCTCGAGCGCGCCGGGGCGGAC
>CAZLBU010000126.1:0-6385 GCA_964557815.1 uncultured Bifidobacteriaceae bacterium
GCGTGCCAGCTCGCGCGGGCCCAGCCCGGTCACGTCTTCGCCTTCGACCAGCACGCTCCCATGGTCGGGCCGCATCAGGCCGATGATGTGCTTGAGCATCACGCTCTTGCCGGTGCCGCTCCGCCCCAGGACGCAGACGGCGCGGCCTGCGGGCACGACGAGGCTCAGGTCGTCCAGCACGCGCTGATCCCCGAAACGCTTCGTCACGTGCCGCAGCTCCACGGCGGGCGTCCCGTCCGTCGCCATGGCTACGGGTAGACGAACTGGATGAGGCGGACCAGCAGCACGTTGGTCGCGATGAGCAGGATGGACGAAGCGACGACGCTGCGCGTCGAGGCCCGCCCGACGCCTTCCGTGCCGCGCGTCGTGTTGACGCCGAGGTACGACGCCACGGTGGCGATGATGAACCCGAACACGGTGGTCTTGAGCGTGGCGGGGATGAGGTCCGCAAACTGGATGGGCTGGAAGGCCTGGCGGAAGTAGGTGCCGATGGGCATCCCCGTGATGATGGACTCCGCGACCCAGCCGCCCAGCATACCGGTGAAGTTCATCAGCGTGGTGAGCAGCGGCAGCGCGACGACGCACGCCACGACCCGGGTCACGACGAGATAGCGGAACGAGTCCACGGCCACGGCTTCGAGCGCGTCGATCTGCTCGGTGACCTTCATGGCGCCCAGCTCGGCGCCGATGCCGGCGCCGATGCGTCCCGACAGCAGGAGGCCCGACACGAGCGGGCCGGTCTCCCGGATGAGCACGATGGCCAGGCCCGCGGGGATGAGCGCCTCGGCGCCGAACCGCGCCATCGACGAACGCGTGTGCATCGAGAGCACCACGCCGACGGCGAATCCCGCCGCGGCGATGAGCGGCACGGATCGCACGCCCAGCTCGTAGAGGTGCCGCAGCGTCTCGTGGCCCTCGAACGGGGGACGCACGGCCTCCGCGAGCACGCGGCCGGCGAAGCGCGCCGCGCGCGCCACGCCTTCGAGCCAGGACACGATCACGGTCACCACCTCCCTGTGCGCGCCCTAGAAGAGCTTGTAGGCCACGCCAACCAGCAGCACCGTCGCATCGGCGCTCGCCGTGCGGTGGCGCAGGCGGCCCTCGTCGACGACGGTGAAGCGCGGGTTCGTCATCACTCGGCCGATCGACGCGTGGACCGCGCTGCGGCGGCCGGTCTCGACCCAGACCGACACGGCGGCCCGCCAGACGAAGCTGTTGGCCACGTCGACGGCAATCTGCTCCGCGGCGCCGGTGTCGGCCACCTCGAGGCTGTTGAAGGCCAACCCGCCCACCAGGGACGGCGCGATCGAGACGCGGCCCATCGGCACGGTGTAGCGGAGCCCGGCCATGACGGGACGGATGCGCAGGCGGCCGACATCGCCCGCGCCCTCCTGCGGGGCGGGCGGCGTGACGTCGTACCAGTCGAAGCCCAGTGCCGGTCCCAGCCCGGCCCCGGACCCCAGCCGCGCAATCGGCCAGAGCTTGGTCCTCGTGTCGGTGTCGCCCTCGTCGTTGCTGAACATCAGGGCCATCCCGACGGCCAGCAGCGTGCGCTCGTCCTCGAGCTCCTCGAACTCCAGTGCCGGCCCGCGCAGGGGCGGCGCCGGTTCGACGTGAGCGCCGGTGCCGGCAGCCGCGTCCACGGGAGCCGGCGACTCGGCGCCCACCTGCAGGCGCGTGACGACGCGGGTGACGCCGGGGACGGCGCGCGCCAGCTCGACCGCGCGAGTGGCCTCGTCCGCGGTGCCGACGCGGCCGGACAGTTGCGCGACGCCTTCCTCGTCCACGACGACCGCGATGGGCCGCGTCCCCACGAGCGGGTCGTTGACCAGGGCGGTCTTGACGCGGGCGCCCGTGCGCGCCGCCTCGACCTCGACGGGGTTGATCTTCGCGGCGCAGCCCGCGGCCAGCGCGGCGAGCGTCACCAGCGCCACGATGAAGTGCGGCGGAACCGCGCGCATCGGCATGCGTCTGCCCGACAGCGTATCACTGCCCTTGCGGTGGCGCGCGGTCCGGAGCCGCGCCGGTGCTAGGATGCGGGTATGCCGATCATCAGTGACAAGAAGAAGCGCGAGAAGATTCTGGCGCTCCTCGAGACCGCCTACTGGATGGAGATCGAGACGGTGATGAACTACATCAGCGCCTCGGTCAACCTCGACGGCGTGCTGGCCGAGGAAATCAAGAAGAGCCTGGCCGCCGACATCCCGTCCGAGATGGCGCACGCGCAGCAGTTCGCGCGCCGCATCAAGACGCTCTCGGGCATCGTCCCCGGCAGCGCCGAGTTCAAGGCGACGCAGCGCTTCCTGCAGCCGCCGAAGAAGACCACCGACGTGGTGAGCGTCATCAAGGGCGTCATCGCGGCCGAGCTCGGGGCCATCGAGCACTACAACCGCCTCATCAAGGAATGCGACGGCGTGGACTACGTCACGCAGGACCTGGCCATCACGATCCTGACGGACGAGCAGGAGCACCTGCGAGAGTTCGAGGGGTTCCTGAAGGAGTACGAAGGGCGGTGACAGGTCGCTGGAGGAGCGGGCAACCGGAAGGCAGAAGGCAGAAGGCAGAAGGCAGAAGGCAGAAGGGATGGTGACGGGCGCCGGGTGTCGCCGTTCCGCCTTTTTGCCTTTTGCCTTTTGCCTTCTGCCTTTTGCCTTTTGCCTTCCGCCTTCAGCGCTTCAGCCGCGGGATGAACTTCGTCAGCCCCTGGACCGGGCCGACTTCACCCGCGTACACGTTGCCCGCCGCGTCCACGGTGACGCCCTCGCCCATCGAGCCGTAGCCGCCCATCCCCGACGCCTGCTTCGACACATGCTCGGGCACGAAGTACCACACCTCGCCCGTGCGCGCGCTCCCCACCCGCAGGCCCTTCCGCCAGCCCGGATTGTAGTTGTCGTCCGACTCGGAGTCGATGGCGTAGAGCGTGTCGTCCGCGGTGATGGCCAGACCGCTGATGCGGCTGAACTGGTACCACGTGTCGAGGTGCTTGCCGTCCTGGTCGAAGATCTGGATGCGGCGGTTGCCGCGGTCCGCGACGAAGAGGCGGCCCTTCGAGTCGAAGGCCAGTGAGTGTGGCCCGCGGAACTGGCCGGCCCCGTAGCCGTACGAGCCGAAACTCTTGATGAACTTGCCGTCGGCCGAGAACTTCGAGATGCGGCCCACGCCGTTCGGCGGGTTCTGGTCCAGGAACTGCGCGTTGTGCGCCTCGGCGACGTAGATGCTGCCGTCGGGCCCGATCACGACGTCGTTGGGCTCGGTGAACGCCCCGGGCGGGTTGCCGGCCTTTCCGGGCGTCCCCAGCACCATCAGCACCTTGCCATCCGGGCTGAACTTCGTGACGGTGTGCCCCTTGCCTGCGGCGTCGGGGAACTGCTTCAGTTCCGCGTCGGTAGCCGAGCGCGCGTCCACCACCCAGACGTTCCCCTGCTTGTCCACGTCCATGCCGTGCGGCCAGAGGATCTGCCCGGCGCCGAAGCTCTTCACCACCTTGCCGCTCGGATCCAGCCTGACGATGGGGTCCACCTTCGAGCCGGCGCACGAGTTGGCGCCGCAGCGGTCGCCGGCCCAGATGTGCTTGCCGTCCACGTCCACGTTGATGGCGCTCACCGAGCCCCACTTGCGGCCGTCGGGCAGCGTGCCCCAGCTGCGAACGGTCTCATAGGGGTTCGGCAGGTTGTTGATGGGCGTCACCTTCGCGTGCTCCGGCGGCCCGGAGGACCCGCGGGGCGGACCCTGCGGCGGCTGCTGGGCCAGCGTGGTAGCGGCCGTAACGGCCAGGGCGGCGGCGCAGGCAACGGCAGCAACTCGGTTGGGGCTCGTGATCATCGGTCACCTCGGAAATCGTTCAGGGATTGTGGCGGGTATTGCGTCGCCGGATCAAGGGCGCCGGATCGGGGGGGCACGCTTGACCGGGCGTGACCGACGGACTATCGTCCCGCCAGCGTTGCCGCGGCCCGCGTGACACCGAGGGAGCCCCCATGAGGCAGAACGGCGCGTTGTTGACGTTGCTCGTGGCGCTGGTGCTGGCCCCCGGCGGCGCCGGCTCCACGCATTCGGAGCGCCCGGGTTATTCGGAGCGCCCGGGTCAGTCGGAGCGCCGGGACTTCGGCAACACTCCCTCCGGCGAGTGGCACTTCATCGGCGGCGACGTCGCCCAGACGCGCTACTCCCCTCTCGATCAGATCGACGCCACCAACTTCGAGCGCCTCGAGGTGGCGTGGACGTGGCGCGGCGACAATTTCGGCCCCGCCGTGGACGTCCTGTTCCGCTCCACCCCCCTCTACGTGGACGGCGTGCTCTACACGGTGGCCGGGCAGCGCCGGACGGTGGCGGCCATCGATCCCGCCACGGGCGAGACCCTCTGGACCTACCGCGAGCCGCACACCACCCGCTACGACCGCGGCATGCGCAACAACTACGGCAAGGGCGTGGCCTACGCCGAAGTCGGCGGGCGCAGGGTCATCTTCTTCACGTCGCCGGCGTTCTTCCTGCACGCGCTGGACGCGAAGTCCGGTGAGCACCTCGAGGGCTGGGGCACGCCGGTGCCGCTCCCCGGCTTCCCGCGCTCGGGCGTGGTGGACATGCTGCCCGACCTGGTGAAGGACTGGGAGCCGTGGCTCACGTCCGGCTACAAGTACGACCCCGATCACGGAATCCCGCGCGACCTGGGCAACCTGTCCACGTCTTCCCCGCCCATCGTCGTCAACGGCGTGATCGTGGTGGGCAACGTGCACGAGCAGGGCTACTACCAGACGCGCCAGGAGAACATCCCGGGCGACATCCTGGCCTACGACGCCCGCACCGGGAAGCCGATGTGGAAGTTCCACGTCATCCCGCGGCCCGGCGAGTTCGGACACGACACCTGGAAGAACGACGCGTGGAAGCGCACGGGCGACGTATCGTCCTGGGCACCGATGTCGGCGGATCCCGAGCGCGGGCTCGTCTACATCTCGACCAATCCACCCACGATCGACTTCTTCGGCGGCTTCCGTCCCGGCGACAACCTGTTCGGCACCAGCCTCCTGGCCCTCGACGTCAAGACCGGCAGGCGCGTCTGGCACTTCCAGATGGTCCACCACGACATCTGGAACTTCGACAATCCTCAGGCCCCGGTCCTCATGGACGTCACCATCGGCGGGCGCCGCACGCCCATCGTCGTCGAGACGACGAAGCAGGGCTTCGCGTACGTGTTCAATCGCGAGACCGGGAAGCCCATCTGGCCCATCGAGGAGCGCCCCGTCGCCGCGTCGGACCTGCCCGGCGAGATCCTCTCAGCGACGCAGCCGTTCCCGACCAGGCCGAAGCCGCTCGAGATCCAGGAACTGACCGAGGACAACCTCATCGACTTCACGCCGGAGCTCCGCAGGCAGGCGCTGGAGATCGTCAAGAACTACAAGGTTGGCCCACTCTTCAACCCGCCCATCCAGGTGGGCCACCCCTCGGGGAAGCGATCATTCGTCAGCTGCCCCGCCGGCGCCAGCAACATCAACGGGCCGACCGTCGCGGACCCCGAGAACGGCGTGCTGTTCGTGGCGACGCAGCGGCTGTGCCGGTCCGAGAACATGGTGCCGGGCGAGCAGATGGACGAGCCCGACGATCCGAAGACCACGGGCCGCACCGTTGCGCGATGGGTGGTGGCCAATCGCGGGGACCTGCGCGGGCCCGAGGGCCTGCCCATCTGGAAGCCGCCCTACAGCCGGATCATCGCCATCGACTTGTCCACGGGCGAGTTTCTCTGGGAGACCCCGAACGGCGACACGCCGGAGCACATCCGGAACCATCCGGCGCTGCGCGGGTTGAACCTGCCGCCCACCGGACAGATGGGCCACGCGGTGATGCTGCCGACGAAGACGCTGCTCATCACGGCCCCGGGCGGCGACCCCGTCCTGTATGCGCTGGACAAGAAGACCGGGCAGCGCGTGGGCACCGTGAAGCTGCCTGCGCCTGGCCAGTACGGAATGATGGGCTACCTCCACCGGGGCACGCAGTACATCGTCGTGCAGGTGGGAAGCCCGACGCATCCGGGGTCGCTGGTGGCGTTGCGGTTGCGAGGACGATCCTGAAGCGTCGGCCGTCGGGAGACGGAAGTCGGGAGTCGGGAGTCGGGAGTCGGGAGTCGATCGGTGACATCGAAGGGGGCTGTCATGAGTCCACGCCGGAAGCTCACTGCCATCGCGTGCACCGTCGTCGCCGGACTGGGCCTCGCCCAGCTGTGGATCGAACGCTCGCTGGCCGCGCAGGACCGGGCCGGCGTCCAGGCGCCGCGCTTCGAAGTGGACCCGCTGTGGCCGAAGCCTCTGCCGAACCACTGGGTGCTCGGCAACGCCATCGGCGTGTGGGTGGACGAGCAGGACCACGTCTGGATCGTCCATCGCGGCTCGGACACGCT
>CAZLBU010000126.1:6422-8064 GCA_964557815.1 uncultured Bifidobacteriaceae bacterium
GCCCGGGCTACGACTGGCCGGCCTCGAACCACGGCATCTTCGTGGACCACGCCGGGAACGTGTGGATTGGCGGCAACGGCCCCGGCGATTCGCACATCGTGAAGTTCACGCGCGACGGCAGGTTCGTGGCTCAGTATGGAAAGCCCAACGCGAGGGTCAGCGGCAAGACAGCTTCCGGCCAGCCGACGTTCGCGCGCGGCAGCTCGGACCCCGACAACTTCGGGCGGGTGGCCAAGATTTTCGTCGAACCGAAGGCAAACGAAGCATTCATCGCGGATGGCTACTTCAACCGCCGCGTGGCGGTGCTGGATGCGGCGACTGGAAAGCTGAAGCGCTTCTGGGGTGCTTACGGGAAGCCGCCGGACGATTCCGTCGAGCTCGGGCCCTACGACCCGGCCGCGCCGCCGGCCACGCAGTTCCGCTCGCCGGTGCACTGCGCTGACGTGGCGAACGACGGTCTCGTGTACGTGTGCGACCGCGTCAACGATCGGCTCCAGGTGTTCAAGCAGGACGGCACGTTCGTGAAGGAGGCATTCCTGGCGAAGAACACAAAGCTCTCCGGCTCGGTGTGGGACGTGGCGTTCTCGCGGGACCCCCAGCAGCGCTACCTCTTCGTGGCGGATGGCATCAACGACCGCATCTACATCCTGCAGCGCGACACGCTGGAACTGCTCACCAGCTTCGGCGACGGCGGGCGTCAGCCGGGCCAGTTCTACGGCGTGCACAGCATCGCCACCGACTCGCAGGGGAACATCTACACGACCGAGACCTGGGAGGGGAAGCGCCTGCAGAAGTTCGTCAGCCGCGGCCTGGCGCCGGTGACGACGATGCACCAGGGGACGGTGTGGCCGCGGGGAGGACGGTGAGGCCGGCAGCCCGGCATCGATGATCGCAGGATGCTCCAGGAGTATGATCCGCGCCGATGTCCCCTGTCTCGATCGGCCATTCGCGAGTCGTCTACGACGCGCTGAAAGCGTGCGGGATCCGCCTGGTCTCGGCGCTGCCAGAGACGTGGCTCGTGCACCTGATTCGCATGGCCGAAGAAGATCCCGACATGACCCTGGTACGGCTGGCGAAAGAGGAGGAGGGCGTCGGCATCTCGGCGGGCGCGCACCTGGCCGGCGTCAAATCGGCGATGCTGATGCAGAACCACGGCTTCCTCGCCTCCATCAACGGCATCGTCTCGGGCGCGCAGTTGTACCGGATCCCGCTCCTGATGCTCATCAGCCATCGCGGCGAGATGGGTGAACGCGATCCGTGGCAGACAGAGGGCGGCGCGGTCACCGAGCCCCTCCTCCGGGCGCTTCGAATCCCGTACGCGCGCCTCGACAGTCCCGAACACGTGGCGACGCGCATCGCACAGGCGCACACGCTCGCGTACTCGTCCAACAAGCCGGCGGCGCTCCTGCTCTGCAGGGAGCTGATGTGGGACGAGACATCGTGAAGGCTCCCGCGATGACCCGCCTCGACGCGCTGGCCGCGATCCGTTCGACGCTCGACCACCTGGTGGTCGTCACCATCATGGGGGCCGTGGCCGCCGAGCTCCAGTCGCTGGGGCATCGGCCGAATTTCTTCTACCTGCAGCACGCGATGGGGCTGGCGTCCTCGCTGGGACTGGGCATTGCGCTGGCGCGCCCGGACC
>CAZLBU010000127.1:0-1195 GCA_964557815.1 uncultured Bifidobacteriaceae bacterium
TCGGCCTGCTGGCCGATCGCCAGCTCCTCGGCCTCGCTCATCAGGTTGAACTCGCGCTTGCCGGTGACGGGATTGGTGGCGCAGGCCACCGAGACGCACAGGACGAGAGCGGGGAGGATCAGCCGCATCGCAGGCACCTCTGCACGACACTCCTCGGTGCAACGGCCATGCCACCGTGGCGTGGCCGTTCCGGGTGACACTCGCGCCTGGTCAGGCCCGCGGCCCGCGGCCGAGCGCGTCGCCAAGCGCCGCCAGGCAGAGCGCCACGTGAGCGGGCGTCGAGCCGTGGCCCATCAGGCCGATGCGGAAGATCTGCCCGGCCAGCGGCCCGAGCCCCGCGCCGATCTCGATGTTGAAGCGCTGCAGCAGGTGCCGGCGCACGGCCGCCTCGTCCACGCCGGCGGGCACCTTGACGGTGTTCAGCGTCCACAGCCGCGCGGCCTCGGGCACCAGCATCGAGAGCCCGAGGGCGGACGCGCCCTCGACGAACGCGCGGTGGTTCCGCTCGTGCCGCGCCCAGCGCGCGTCGAGCCCCTCTTCCTCGACCATGGCCACGGCCTCGGCCAGGGCGTAGACGAGCGACGAGGACATGGTGTGGTGGTACTTGCGGCGCACCCAGTAGTCCTCGAGCAGCGACAGGTCGAAGTAGAAGCTGCGGCAGGTGACGCGCTTCTCGAGCGCGCGCGGCGCGAAGACCACCGGCGCGAGCCCCGAGGGCGCGCCGAGGCCCTTCTGACTGCAGCTGTAGACGGCATCCAGGTCCCACGCCGCCACGTCGAGAGGCATGCCGCCGAGGGATGTGACCGCGTCCACGATGACCAGGGCGCCGGCCTCGTGCGCGACCCGTGCCACGGCCTCCACCGGGTTCAGCACGCCCGTGGATGTCTCGGCGTGGACGATGCAGACGATGTCGGCGGGCGAGGTGTCCAGCACCTTCCGGACATCGTCCGGATCCACGGCGCGGCCCCATTCGACATCGAGCCGCCGCACTTCGGCGCCATAGCGCGCGCACATCTCGGCCAGCCGGTCCCCGAAGTACCCGGACACGACGGCCAGCACGCGCGTGCCGCGTTGGACGAGATTCGCGACGGCCGTCTCCATTCCCGACGTGCCGGTGCCTGATATCGCCAGCGCCAGCGAGCCCGCCGGGGCCCGGAACACGCGTGCCAGACCCGCGCGGAGCTCGTCCATCAGT
>CAZLBU010000127.1:1205-8061 GCA_964557815.1 uncultured Bifidobacteriaceae bacterium
ACTGCGGGTCGAGGTGGCTGAGCACGGGCGATGCCATCGCGCGCATCACGCGCGGTGACATCACGGAGGGCCCGGGGCCGAGGAGGATGCGTTCGGTTGAGGGAAGCGTCATGGTCGGGAGTCGGGAACCGGGAACCGGGAACAGGGAACGCGAGAGGGAACCGGGAGTGGCGCCCGCTCAGAGCGGGGCGGGCTCCTCCGCGAGCAGGCCGAGCGCCGTCAGCTGGGCCCTCAGGGTGTTGCGCACGGCCGGCGGCGCCGGCCGGAGCGGCGGCCGCGGCTCGCCCGTCTCGAATCCGATCATGGCCAGCGCCGCCTTCAGCGCCGGCACGCCGTGCTGCACGCCGATGGCACGTGCCAGCGGCAGGAGCGACGTCTGCAGCGCGCGGGCCTCCGGGTAGCGCCCGTCGCTCACCAGCCGCCTCAGCTCCACGCACTTCTCCGGCACGATGCCCGAGAGCGCCAGCACGGCGCCGTGCACTCCGAGCGCCAGCGCCGAGAAGAGCGACGTGGCGGATCCGCAGAGCACGACGAAGTCCTCGCCCGCCGACGCCGAGAGGTAGTCGGCCAGCAGCTGCATGTCGTTGCCGCTCTCCTTCACCCCGACGATGTTGGGATGGCGGCTGAGGAGGCCGACGGCATCGGCCTGGAGCGTGACGCCGGTGTAGACGGTGACGTTGTACAGGAGCACGGGCACGGGCGAGGCGTCCGCCACTTCCGTGTAGTGCCGCACGAACGCGTCGGTCGTCATCATGTTCTTGTAGAACGACGGCGTGCGGACCATGACCGCGCTCACGCCCAGAGCCGCGGCCCGCCTGCACGCGGCAATCGTGGCGCGCGTGGACTCGCGCGCCGCGCCCGCCAGCAGCGGCCGGTCGGCCGGCATCACGTCTCGCACCGCTGCGATCACGCGGTCCGATTCGTCCTCATCCAGCTGCGGCGACTCGCCGTTCGAGCCCAGGACGACCAGGCCCGTCAGCGGCGTGGACAGCAGGCGCGTGGCGTTCCGGGCAATGGCGCCGGCATCCACGTCGCCGGAGGAGGCAAAAGTTGTGACCAGGGGATGGAATACTCCGGAGAAGCTCATGATGTGGTGACCTCGTGCTCTGGGCATCTTATCCGGTGATCCGCCCGGGCCTGAAGGGCGGCGTTGGTGGCGAAGGTGACGGCGAAAATGGCGCCGGCCGGTGCGAGGGTCCAGGGGAAGCGAGCCAGGCTGTTCACGTTGCCTGCGTCGGCCAGCATGCGGCCCCAGCTGGGCAGCGGGTCCGGGAACCCGAGCCCGACGTAGGAGAGCGTGGCCTCGGCCAGGATGAAGGCCGGGAGCAGCAGGCTGGCCTGTACTGCGACGTGGCCGGCACACGCCGGCAGGAGATGGCGCCACAGGATGCGCCACGGGCCGGCGCCGAGCGAGCGGGCCGCGAGCACGTATTCCTGCTCGCGCTCCCTGGCGACCAGCGCACGCACGCCACGCGCGACGAACGGCCAGCCGACCGCGGTGAAGATGACCGCCATCAGCGCGAACACGGTGGACGGGGCCAGCACCAGCGGCAGCATCGCGCGCAGGACCAGAACGACGTAGATGATCGGCAGCAGGAGCAGGACGTCTGCCGACCTCATCACGGCCTCGTCCATCCAGCCGCCGCGGGAGGCGGCCCAGGCCCCCAGGAGCGAGCCCAGGAGGGTCGCGCCGAGCACCGAGACCAAGCCGAGGCCAATCGAGAGGCGGGCGCCGCTCAGCATCCGGGAGAGAACGTCGCGGCCGTCGCGATCGGCCCCGAGCAGGAAGACCGGCTCGCTCTCCCCGCGCCAGGGCAGGCTCAGGGTGCGGGTCCGATCCTCGACGAAACGTTGCTCGACGCGGTCCTCGAGCACGAGAGGGTAGACCCCCAGGCCCTCGGAGAGGCGCGGGGGCATCGGCGGGGCGTGCACGAAGCCGCGGAAGGCGCGGCCGGCGTCGTAGGGAGCCACCCACGGGCCCGCCAGCGCGAGTGCCGTGAGCACGACGAGGAGAACCGCCGCCCGGCGCTTCACGGCCGGTAGCGCTCCCGCACGCGCGGATCGAGGCGCGCGTGCACGATGTCGACCGCGAGCGTCCCGGCCGCAAGGCAGGCCGCGCCGGCCGCGGCCGTGCCCGCCACCAGGTACGGGTCCCGTGCACGCAGCGCGTCGAACATCAGGCGGCCCAGCCCCGGCCAGGCCGTGATGACCTCCACCACGAACGACCCGCTGAACAGCGACCCGATCATCAGGCTGTAGATTGCCAGCACCGGGCCGAGCGAGGCTGGCCAGGCGTGTCGCACGAGCACCTGCCGCGCCGGCACGCCGCGGGCCCGCGAGGCATCGACGAACGGCTCGCCCGCGGCCTCGGCCAGCGCCTGCGACTGAAGCCGCTCGAGCGTGGCGGCCAGCGGCAGCGACAGGGCAAGCGCGGGTGCCGGCAGGTGGGACAGCACGTCGGCCACCCACGCCGCCCAGGTGGCCGATCCCCCCACCGACGTCATGCCTCCGGCCGGGAACCAGCCGGTGCGCGCGGCGACGAGCACCAGCAGCAGGGCTCCGACGAGCGGTGGGATCGACAGCAACAGCGTCGAGGCGCCCCGAGCCACGGCGGCCCCAATGCCCGACGCGTGCGTGCCCGTGTAGACCCCGAGCGGAACCCCGATGAGCGTGGCCAGGGCGAGGGCGGCCACGGCCAGAATCGCGGTGTTCAGCGCGCGCTCGCCCACCATGTCGGACACCGGCCGCGAGTAGAGGACCGACTCGCCGAAGTCCAGCCGCACGGCTCCTGCCAGCCACGCGACGTACTGCTCGGCCAGCGGCCGATCGAGCCCAAGGCGGGCGCGTTCCGCGGCCCGCGCCACGGGATCGAACATGCGCCCCTCTTCGATCCCGTCGCCGGGCGCCAGCCGCGTGAGCACGAGCGCACCCGATGCCACGGCCAGCACCAGCAGCGCGGCCATCAGGATTCGGCGGAGGCAGAAGGTCAGCACCTCGCCAGCATCCTACCCTCACCGCTCACTCGAGTGAACCGAGGGTCTGACCCGATCACGGTTTCACGGCAATGGTGTCGGCGGCCCACAGCAGCTGTGGCCGCAGGATGGCCGGCGTGAGGTTGACGACACGCGCGCCGGCGGCGGCGTAGAGGCGCGGCGCCACGAAATAGAGCGCCGGGACGTGCTCGCCGAAGACACGCTGCACCTCGGCGAACAGGCGGCGACGCTCCGCCGGGTCGAGCGCGGCTGCCTGCTGCCGCGTCAGCTCGTCGATCTTCGCCTCCCACGGCGTGCCGGGCGTGTCCTGCGACATGTTCCAGATGTGGGCGGGGCCGGAGCTGAGCCAGAAATCCTTCGAAAGCGCCGGATCGAGGTCCGATGTCAGGTACTGGAAGAAGATGGCCTCGAAGTCACCGCGCATCAGGCGGTCCACGAGCGCGTTGGCCTCGAGCGCCACCACGTCCACGGCAATGCCCACCTTGTTGAGCTCGTCCCTCAGGAACGCCGCTTCGCGCTCGAGCACCAGGTTGCCGCGATACGTCAGCACGGTGAAGCGGGCCTCTGTCCCCTGCGGGTCCTCCAGCCAGTGGTCTGCGTCGCGGTTCGCGAGGCCGAGTCCCGCCAGGAGCTGCCGCGCGGTCTCAATCGAGTAGGGATACCGCGGCACGTTGGGTGAGAACCACTCACGGTTACCAGGTGTCACCGGGCCCCAGACGGGCACCGCGGTCCCCAGGAAGACGGATTCGGCCATCGCTTCGCGATCCACGGCGTGTGAGATCGCCTGGCGCCACTCGCGCGCGGTGATCCAGCCTCGTCGCGGATCCTTCGTCCAGTAGGGCGCGCGAAGGTTGAAGAAGAACACGTCGGGGTCGGTGCTGACCCCGAGCTCCAGCAGTTGGAGCTTCCCCTGGCTTTCGAGCGGCCGGATGGACGCCAGGTCCTCCGCGCGCACGGGCGACTGCATCACGTCCGCGTCGCCGGACTGGAGACGCAGGAGCTCGGCATTCTGGTCCGGCACGATCTCGAGCACCAGCTCGTCGAGGTACGGCAGCCGCGTGCCATCGGACGCCGTTCGCCAGTAGTGCGGGTTGCGCACGAAGACCAGGCGCTGGCCGGGCTCGTATCGGACGAGCTGGAACGGCCCCATGCCGACGAGGTCGGACGGCGGCGTGGCCGCGTTCCACGCCTGGGCGAACGTGCCCGCCGCGAGCGCCCCCTCGAGCTTGTGCCTGGGCAGAATGGGCAGGTTGTCGAGCAGCCGAAGACCAGGGCCGAAGGGCACCGGAAATTCCACGCGCACCGTGCGCCCATCGATCATCGTCGCTGCGAGGGGACGGCCGTCCACTTGCAGCGTCGGACCGAGGACGAAGCCGGCCTTCGGGTCGTAGGCGGCGCGGAACGTGAAGACCACGTCCTCGGCACTGAAGGCCGTGCCATCCGACCACTGGAGCCCCTCGCGCAGGGTGAGGGTGAAGGCGCGGCCATCGGCCGAGGTCTCCCACTTCTCCGCCAGCCAGGGCTCGAGCTCCTGAGTCGCCCGGTTGATGCGCACGAGCTTGGCCTGGGCCAGCAGCGAGTACAGCTCGGTGACCACGTTGGCCGACGCCAGACGATTGAACGAGCGCGGCTCGCTCCGGAGCGTGGAGACCAGGCGGCCCCCCCTCGCCGGGGCGACATCGGTCGCGCGGGCGGCGGGGCCCGGCCCGCCGGGCAGCGGCGCGCGCAGATCGCGCCAAACGCAGTAGCCGGTACCGGCAATGGCGGCGATGAGGAGCAGCGTCAGTAGTGTGCGCGGGTGTCGGTTCACTTCTTAACCGGTTGGCCAATTTCTTGGCCGGTTGAGGAATTGCACAGGATCGTCAATTCCTTCGAAATGCGTGCAAGTTCTGCGAGGTGTGGTGCGCCTGACACATCTGGGGCAATGCGCTGGCCAGCCACCTGTCCTTGGGCCGCGGTCCGAACCACCGGCATCGTAAACCACCAAGTCTCAACCGTGCAATGAGTTAGCGCTTCTCGATCGGTGCGCGCGCGGGGATGGCACCCCCTTCGCCACTGTATCGGGCGGAGGTTAGGAGTTCATGCAGACGGTGCCATTCGCCACGAGCTTCATGCCGACGCCGGTGTTCCAGCCGCAGCTGGGACGCAGCGTGACCATCGACCAGGCCGCCAGTCTTCTCGGCGTCTCGCGCCGGACGATTTACTACCGGATTCGCGAGGGGCGGTTGCTGACCGTTCGGACCATCGGCGGTTCGCAGCGCGTGCTGGTGTCGTCGCTCGACGCGGCTCGTGCCTGATCCCATGCCTCTGTTCCCGTACGTCTCAGCCACCGTTCGTTTCGCCGAGGACATCACCATGACTCTGCAGCCGACTGACACGAGGCACACCACCCCCCCGGGCGTGTTTCGGTCGACTTGCCAGTGCTTCACCGTGTTCACGCTCGCCCTTGTCCTGATCGCGGCCGCCACGCCGGCCGAGGCTCAGCGGCGGGCACGGCTGTCCTCCGACCTGCGGGCGCATCTCGGTTCGGGCGCGACCCAGGCGGTGGACATCATCCTCAGCGGCACGCCGGACCGCATCTCGCGGCTGGCGGCCCGGCACGGGCTCTCCGTGAAGAAGGCGCTGCGCTCGGGCGCGGTGCTGACGGCGTCGCCAGCGGCGCTCGAGGCGCTGGCGGCCGACGCCGAGGTGGACGCGGTGTCCGGCGATGCGCTCGTGCGCTCGCAGATGGCGGTCACGACGGAGACGACCGGCGCCGAGGCGGCCTGGTCGGGCCTCATCGACACGCTGGGCGCGACCAGCGGCCGTGGCGTCGGCGTGGCCATCATCGACTCGGGCATCGCGGCGCACCCGGCGCTGGCGGGCCGCGTGGTGGCCAACATCGATTTCACGAGCGAACGCGGGCGGGGTGTCGATCGCTACGGCCACGGCACGCACATCGCGGGGATTGTCGCCGCCCGCGGATTCCGGCAGGGGGTGGACGGCTCGGAGAGCGGCATGGCACCGGGCGCGCACCTGCTGAACCTCAAGGTGCTGGGCGCGGACGGATCGGGCCAGGCCAGCGACGTCATCGAGGCGATCGACTGGGCCATCGAGAACCGGCAGCGCTATGCGATCCGGGTGCTGAACCTGTCGCTGGGTGCAGCGCCGACGCAGAGCTACCGTGACGATCCGCTGTGCCAGGCGGTGGAGCGCGCGGCGCGCGCGGGCCTGGTGGTGGTGGTATCGGCGGGCAATTTCGGGCAGACCGCGGACGGCCGGACCGTGCTCGGCAGTGTGACCTCCCCCGGCATCTCTCCGTTCGCCATCACGGTCGGCGCTCTTCGGACGCAGGGCACTGCGGACCCGAGCGACGACGTGGTGGCGCCGTGGAGTTCGCGGGGCCCGACGATGGTGGATCACATCGTGAAGCCGGACCTGGTGGCGCCGGGGAGCGCGATTGTGTCGACGGCGGCGGCGGGCGGGTCACTGATGCGGGAGTATCCGGATCGGCTGATCGACGGTCCCGGTCGGCTGGACTACTTCCGGATGAGCGGGACGAGCATGTCGGCGGCGGTGGTGAGCGGGGCGGTGGCGCTGCTGCTGGAGGCGAAGCCGACGCTGAGCCCGCTGCTGGTGAAGCTGGCGCTGCAGGGGAGCGCGGAGTTCCTGCCGAATGACGGGCTGGTGGCGGGGGGTGCGGGACGGCTGCGGCTCGAGGGGATTGAGCCCCTGGCCTCGGAGCCGGAACTTGCGAATCCGACGGGACAGATCACGCTGGCGGGCCCTTCTCCAGAGGAACAGGACGCCTTGGCCGAATCCATCATTTGGGGCAACTCCATCATTTGGGGCAACTCCATCATCTGGGGCAACTCCATCATTTG